>VBLV01000100.1 GCA_005879045.1 Methanobacteriota archaeon
CTCCCCGGCGCCGGCAAAACGTACTGCCTTCTGAAGGTCATCGAGATGCTCGAGGGCGACGGCCTCAAGGTCGGCGGCATGATCACCGAACCGATCGTCAAGCGAAACCGGCGCGAAGGGTTCTACGTGATGGACTGGGCGACGAAGGAGAAACGCGTGTTCGCCTCGCGCGAGATCACCTCGAAGACGATGGTCGGCCGGTACGGCGTCGATATCAGCGCGCTCGAGGAGGTTGGCGTCAACGCCCTCCGGGGTGCGACCGCCAACGCGGACAAGCCGCTCCTCCTCACACTCCACAAGAAGTCCCGGAACCCGCTCCTGCAGGACATCCGCCGCCGGGACGACGTGCGGATCCTCGAGGTCACGATGGTGAACCGCAACCTCCTGCCCTACAAGATTGTGAAACTGATGAAGGGCGAGGTCCTCTGAGGACGAAGGGATATCTGGCCCCGACCCTTTTCGCGATCGCCGTGGAGTTTCCGTTTCCGACCGCTGCGGTTTCGGAGGGCGCCGCGAACCTCCTCGTCCCGGACGTGCCGCGTCGCAAAGGCCCCGGGACTGCGGGGCCGTGGCCGTTCTATAATCCCACGATGGCGATGAACCGCGACCTCAGTGCGATCGTCCTCGCCAAGTGGCCGCATCCGCTCGGGTCTCTGCTCGACGGCCTTGCGGCCACAGGCGCATGGGGAATCCGGATAGCCCTCGAAGTCGGCGCGAAACACGTCGCGTTCAACGATCGGTCACGGGACGCCACGCGGCTGATTCGCGAGAACCTTCGCCGGAACCGCCTCACCGCCGATGTCCACACGGGCGATCTGTCCGGCTATTTGGTCGAACCGCGGTACGATTTTGTCGATGTCGATCCCTTCGGCCCGCCCGCCCCGTTCCTCCGCGCGGCATTCAGCGCCGCGAAGGCATCGTCCGGGATTGGCATCACCGCGACCGACACCGCCGTCCTCTGTGGCACCTATCCGAAAGCCTGCGAGAAACGGTACGGCGCGCGTCCGCTGCGCTCCGCGCAAGGTGCGGAGATCGGACTGCGAATCCTGCTGGGCTACTGTCACGGTCTCGCCGCGGAGAGAGGCCGTCGGGTTCGACCGATCTTGTCGTTCTCTGCGGAACACTTCCTGCGAGTCCACGTGTTGGTCGAGCCCGGATCGGCTTCGGATTCGATCGGCCATGTGGTCCGGGTCGGCGCCGGTCGTTTCATCGCCGCATCCGGAGCGGACCGCGGAGCCACCGGCCCCTTGTGGCTCGGTCCGCTCGGAGACCCGGCGGTCATGCGCCGGCTTCAGCCTTCCGCCTGGAGTTCCGTCGTGTCCGCGAGGCTCCTTTCACTCCTCAAGGCGGAATGCGAGATGCCGCCTTTCTTCGTCACGACGGACGAACTCGCGGCCGGAGAACGTCTCCCGCCGCCGAAACTCGACCGATTCATCGGGGGCCTTCGGGAGATCGGCTATCGCGCGACGCGGACCCACTTCCATCCGCGAGGAGTGAAGACAGACGCGCCTCCGCAGGACATCGTTAGGATGTTCCGGGCACTCTCGCCTACCGGATCCACGGGTGATTCAGGGCCTGCCAGTTGAAAGCGATGCCTCGCTATCAGTCGCATAATGGTAGAGGGTCGTAACCAGAATCCCATGGACGACGGACCAGAGGGCGCTGAGGACGAGCCAGTACAAGACCGCCGCAACCGGCCACGTCAGGCTGCCGGGCTCTCCGACGACTCCCCATACGAACGGGACCAGGCCGACCGCGAACAACAGGAGGAACATGAGGCCCGTCCCCAAGACTCCGCTCTGATGGGCGCCCCAGCGCTCCCGCAAGAGGGCTTGGCTGCGACGGAACGCTTTGACGGGGCCGACGCCTTCGAGGACCATCGTCGGGAGGACGAAGAGGGTCGCGATGGGCCAGCCGTACCCGAGGACCCGCGACACGAATCGGCCGCCGGCTTCGGAACGAATCGAGGTGAATCGCAGCAGGACGCCGACGGTCGCCGCGAGGAACGACCACACGAGGATCTGGAAGAAGCTCGCGTTCGCCGCCGCAATTCCGTCGAGCACGTACGGCCTCTGCCCCTGGAGCCGGATGGCGGCGGCGCCGATGATTGCCGCCATGAAGTATACAGAGAGGAAATACGTCACCAGATACGCGACGAACATCTCCTGGTACAGGAAGCCGCTCGACGGCGACGCCGGCGGGAGACCGAGCGCGAGGACACTGAGCACGACGATCAGCCAGACGAAGCCCGTGAAGACGAGGGCCAGGAACGGCAGCGCCATCAGACGCGGTTCGGTCGCAAGGACGCGAAGGCTCCCAAGGGTCAAGTGGAACCCGCGGGCGAGTTGGGCACGCAGTCCGGTTTTCAGGGCCGGTTCGCGGTGGGTCTTCCGACCCCACTCCGTTGAGTGCATCCCGTGTTTAAAAAAGGGGGAAGCCGTCATAAGTTTATCGCCCGTCCATCCGGTATTGACAAAGGAGGAGGTGGACTGCACGTTGAAAAAGAGACCCTTCCGTGTGGCGTCTTCGGCGCGACGAGCCGGACGTCGGCGCGCGCCCCGAAAATCGACTAGGCGCGCGGAACGTCGGACGAGCGACCCATCGATCGTGGATCGTCACTCGAGCCAGATGGAACAGCCCATGATACCGTGCGGCGATGCGGTGTCCCATCGGCACGAACCGAGTTCCGCTCCTTCCGTACTTGACGATTTCCGGTTGAGTATCAACCCAATCTTTCGCACCGAAACGACTATCCGCTGGGCAATCCATGGTTAGTAGGTAGGCCCACGCAGCTTCGTCCCAGAGTCTGAACGGAGGAGCGGACGAGTCTTTTCCCTTTGGTCCCTTCGATTAGGCCACAGGTGGCGGTACGCCCTATGCACAGTCAGGCCAGTACTCAAATCGCCCAAGCTTTGTTCGACGCGTTCAACGCCCACGATCTCGACCGCCTCGAGGCGCTGACATCGGACGGGTTCCTGGGAATTGGGCCGGACAGCCATGACCTCCGGATGGGTCGTCGTGGCGGGGGGGCTTGGGCGGCCGCGTACTTCGCCGGGGTTCCCGGCTCGAAGGGGACGAAGGAGCGGATTTTGGGCCAAGACGCCGCGTTCGTCCTCCAAGTGATCTACACAGGGACCCACACCGGCGCCTTCGACGGAGCCGAGGCGGTACCGCCGACCCACAGGACTGTGAGCGTTCCCGCCACGTTCATCGGCATCGCACGGGATGGGAAGATCGAGGACCTTCGCGGGTATTGGGACCGACTCCTGGTGCTTCGACAGCTCGGCCTCGTCCCTGACGGCTCGTAGTCCTCGCCGATTTCTTGTCGCACTCTGTGCCGCGTCCGCGGATTGTGAGTGCGCAGCTCGAAAGTCCATGGTCAACTGTCGGCGTCAGACCTTTCGTCCTCGAGGTGTTTCTGGTCTCCCTCGTAGGGAGCGTTCGAGAGTCGGACGATTTCGGCGGCCTTAATGTCCCCGATCTTCGGCACCTTCTTCAGTTCCTCTTCCGTCGCCGAGAACACGGCGCGGACGGATCCGAACCGTTCGAGCAGGCCGCGCGCGAGCGTCTCGCCGATGCTTGGAAGGCCTTCGACGACGAACCGCTGCCGCTGCTCGAGGGACATCCCTTTCGGCTTGTGCCGCAAGCCATATTCCGCGGCTCCCTTCTCTTGGCGTTTCCAGAGGATGCTGAGCAGGAGCGCGGTCTGTGTCTTGTCCGCGGTCGTGAGCACGGGGACCCGCTCCGTGGTCTCGAGGACGAGGAGCGCGCCCAAGATCGCTTGCGGACTCTTGTATGTCGAGATTTCGGCCAAGTCGCCTTCGAGGATCACGAGCGGCTGCGGGTACGCGTCGCGGAGTCGCTGGACCTGCTCGAAAAGGCGTTTCCGGACCATCGAGTTGAAGAAATCGTAGAGGGTCTTGCGCTCGATCCCGACGGGTCCTAGGACATAATCTCCTGGCGCGATCTTTCGCACCTCGATCTCCACGCCGAGTTCCCGGAGTCTCTCGGGAATGTCCTCGGGCTCGTTCGAATCGACGACCAGAGGAATGCGCACACTCTGTCGAACCCTCCGGCCGACGTAAACGTTCCGGTGACCCTGGCAAATCAGCGGCGTTAGGTGAATCGTGTCGGCTCATCTTTTTGAGCGTCGCGCGCGTCCCGCCAATCATGGCCACGCGGCGGACCCTGAATCTGCTCGCCGCGACGATGCTCGGAACGATGGACTCGAACGCGCTCGTTCCGGTGATCGCGTTGTACGCGCAGCACGTCGGCGCCGACCTCGTGACGATCGGAATCATCGTCGGGCTGTTTTCGGCGGTGCACGCCCCCGCGAACCTCCTCTTCGGCCGGATCGCGGATCGCGTCGGTCGGAAACTGCCGCTGCAGGTGGGGCTCCTGTGGGACGCGGTCTCCCTGTTCCTTTATTCGCTCGCGACGACCCCGCTCCTCCTCGCGCTCGTCCGGGTGAGCCACGGAATCGGCAGCGGACTCGTCGGTCCGAGTTCGATGGCCCTCGTCGCGGACACGTCGACCAAGGAACGGAAGGGCCGCGCCATGGCGTTGTACGGCATGTCGCTCGCCCTCGCGGTCGTGATTGGATTCGGCATCGCCGGTCCGGTCGTCGCCCGCCTCGGCTACCCCGCCCTGTTCTACGTCCTCTCGGCGGGCCTGCTGGTCGGCTTCGTCATCGCGATTCCTATTTCGGAACCGGCGCAAGCGGCCCCGAGAGGAATGCCTTGGCGGCGTCTCTTCTCGTACGCCGGGCGGCCGTCTCCTGCGGCGGGATATGCGGCGATCTTCAGCCTCTATTTCATCCTCGGAGCGTTCGTCGCGTTGGTGCCGCTCCACCTTCAACAGGAGCTGGGCTACGGTGCGCTCGCGGTCGGTCTGAGCTTCACAGCGTTCGCGATCCTCTCCCTCGCGCTCCACTATCCGGCAGGAGTCCTCGCGGATCGGTATGGTCCGGCGATCCCCGCGACGATTGGCCTCGTCGCGGTCGCCATCGCGATGGCGTGCATCCCGCTCCTTCGAGATCTCCCGACGCTGCTCGTCCTGATGGCCCTGTTCGGCGTGGGCCATGGCTTTGTGTTCCCGTCGGCTTCTGCCCTCGTCTCGCGCGGAGCCGACCCGCAACAGCACGGGCTGGTGACGGGTCTGTTCTACGCCCTCCTCGTCGCCGGCGTGGCCGTCGGCGCGCCGATCATGGCGGCCGTCGCGAGCGCCTCGACGTTCGGGGCGGGAATCTGGGCGAGCGCCTGGATCTCCCTGTTGGGACTCTGCCTCTTGGGCCGTGCGCTCGCCTCGCCGGAACCGGCATTCAACGCGGCGATCCGTCTCGCAGGATCGGACGGTCCCAAGTAGATCAGCGGATGAGGCCAACGGGAGTGGGACATCTCGTCATGGACGCCCGCCTTTGGATCGTGCGCGGGATCCTGCCGTCGCCGCAATGACGAGCGCTGCGCCGAAAGTCGAGCCACCGACTTGGGCCGGCAAATAAATCGTCGGAACCGTGGTATGCGATTGGGCCTGTAGGGCCAGCGTCGTGTTCGCACACGCACCGGACGTCGGCGTAGGGCACCGACCGACCCAGACGATGACGACGTAGAATCGACTCGCGGGTGCGACGAATGTGGAGGCGATGCTCGGGGATTCGCGAGGACTCGACGCGGAGGCCACGTACGCTGTGAAATTCCCCGGAGCGCCGCCGAACAGGACCGCGCCGGTGCGACTGTCGGTCCACGTGATTTGGACGTCGACGTTTACGACGCTGCCTCGGTCGCCCCAGAAGCCGAGGCGCGGTCGGGCGACGAAGTAGCCTCCGTAGGTCGTCAAGTTCGTCGGCGGCGGCAGAGGGTCGAAGTCGCGGGGGGCGTACGCGATGGCGTTGGATGGAATTGGGAGGGCGCTGAGCACGACGACGCCAAGGGTGAGGAGGACCGCAATCGCGAGCAGGGACCGGTGCCAACCTTTGTCGGCGATGGAACCCGTGGGCGGGTTCGGAGTTCGCGCGCGCCCTCCTCGTCGGCCGACGGAGAACCCGCCGACTGCGAGCGCAGCCCCGGACAAAGAGGAGAGAGCTCCCTGATCGAGAAGAAGGCCGAGCTCCAGCGAGGTCCTTGGATCCAGGCTGCTCCCGGAAGCGAGCAGGCCTTTCGCGGCCCAGCCGACCTGAAAGAGTCCGATCCCTGTAACAAACAGGCCAATCCACGGCGCCGTCCTTAGCAGCGACCGTCGTGGTCGCTCGGGCGCTCGCGTGGGGACCGATACCCCTGGGCGGTTGGCTCCGGGATCATTCACGAGCATGCGATGAGGTGGCACCTCATAATGATTTTCTGGCTTAGCCTCAATAGTGATCCGGGATTGGTCCTTCCCACGGTTCTTCAGGGTGGTCGTAGAGACAGAAGAAGATTCCGTCGGGGTCCTGAATGTAGGCGATCCGATGCCCGTTTCGCGATGTCCACATGTCTTCCTGCATGAGCTTCTCGAACTTCGGATCGTCTTTCAGTTTCGCGACGGTCTGGCGGTTGACCCACAGGGTTCTCGTCGCCGGTAGGATGCCGACGCGTTTGAGTCGCTCGTGCGTTTCGGGTACGCTCCTTACCCGAACCTCAAAGTGGTCGAGCTTGCCTTCGTCGTCCCCACCGCGGTCGATTTCCTCCAGGTCGAAGACGTTGTTGTAGAACTCGATCGACCTCTCAAGGTCCGTGACACGAATGCCCACGTCACCGATCCAAAGATCGGACATGGCCTCTAGTCGACGCTTTGAAGGAAGAAGGCATTGAGAGCTTGGGCTATCGCAGTCGATTGCGCGGGAAAATCACGGGACCGACCACATGCGTCCTGTTTGACGGCTAAGCCGCCAACGCACCACCGACGGGTGCTAGTGTGGCTATGGCGGTTAGTGGCGGCGGGCTGAACACGTCGCCCTTGCGGACTTCGTGCGTACACCCCCGCTCTATCAACGTCGTCGACTACGACGGCCATAAGATGCCTCGTCTTGAGGGCGGTTTCCGGCTTAGATGCT
>VBLV01000101.1 GCA_005879045.1 Methanobacteriota archaeon
TTCAAGAGCCTGATGGACTCCGCGACGTTCATGTCGTTCATCGACCGCGTCGGGAAGTTCCAGCTCGAGATGCAGCACCATTTCCTCTACGGGCCGATGGCCCTTTCGATGCCGTGGATGCGGTTCCTTGAAGAGTCGTACCACCTCGCCGCCGGGGAGACGCTCATGAAGGCGATCGCCGTCGCGGGCACCTTGAACGGCGGGAACTTCGGGATCGAGGACCTCCAGAAGACGTTGAACATGTGGGATCCGCGCGGCCTCGAGATGTTCGGGTCGGAGCTCGGGGGTGACCTCGTCAAGGGCGTGTTCAAGACGCTGAAGAACCGGGAGGCGCAGGTCATCTACATCGAAGAGGTCCTGGGAAAAGTGAAGGACGCGAACCTCGCCATCATCCAAGCGAAGGCGCGCTGCTCCCGGGAAGAAGCGGACGCGGCCTTGCGAAGGATCACCCAGAAGGGGGAGACCGTGCACGGACTCACGAAGGACGATCTCCTCTCCCTGCCGGATCGACGGTTTTTCCGAATCCGCGGGCTCGCGGAGTTCGGCGACTATCGCAATCCCGGATCGGACACCGCCGGGGTGGGATACGTCTACCTCCCGTATGACGTCCAAGGAAACAACCTGACGGATCGGGGCAAGTCAATCAAGCGTGAGGGCTACGACGACTATGTACGCACCGTGCTCCAGACGCGGTACATGACGAGCCGGCATTGGGAATTCGTCAAGTCGGACTTCCTCTTCAACGACAAGTGGGGGACGCCGGAGCCAAGCCGCGCCGACTAGACACTGCCGCCCGCGAAGCCCTAGCATTTTATAACCGATGGTCCATCAATTGGACTGAGGCAGAACGATGGACCTCACGTACATTTCGTTGGAGAAGAAAGACCGGGTCGCGATCGCATGGCTGAACAAGCCGAAGGCGAACACCTACGACGCGGACTTGATGCGCGACCTGAACACGATGATCGATGACGTGCGATTCGACGACGAAGTCGACGTGTGCGTCATCGCCTCGAAGCTCGACGGAGTCTGGTCCGCGGGCGCGGACATCAACCTGCTCGCGTCGTCGACGCCGGACTACAAGGCCATGTTCTGCCTGAACTGCCAGGAGATTCTGAACAAGATGGAGAGCACCCCGAAGCTCTTCATCGCGGCGATTGACGGACACTGTGTGGGAGGCGGCCTCGAGATTGCCATGGCGACGGACCTCCGCGTCGCCTCCGACGGGGCGTGGCGAGTCGGTTTGCCGGAGGTCACGTTGGGCGTACTCCCCGGGACCGGCGGGACGCAGCGGCTGCCGCGGCTCGTCGGGAAGAGCCGCGCAATCGACCTGATGGCGACAGGCCGCATGATCACTCCGAAGGAGGCCCTCGAGTGGGGCCTGTTCAACCGCGTCTTCCCTCGCGCGAAGTTCTGGGAGGAGACGATGGCCTTTGCGAAAGGCTTGGCGTATCCGCAGCACGCCGCCCGCGCGGTCGGCTTCATCAAGCGGTCGGTCACGGAAGGCCTCGAGATGCCGATGTATGAAGGCTTCGCCCTCGAACGCGAGTTGCAGAATCGCCTCTTCGCGATGGCCGATGCGAAGGAGGGCTTCCGCGCGTTCCTCGAGAAGCGAAAGCCAGCCTTCCAAGGGAAGTGACGTTCGGGATCGCGGCCGGTGACGTGGGGCCGGAAGGGCGGGTGGAACGTATCGGGTCCGGGGAGCCTCATATCCGGGTCGCCCGGGTCGCGGATCTCGATGCGCTCGCGCAGATGTGGGAGAAGCTCGAGAACTACCACGCCGATCTGGGTGGACCGGAGTATCGCCTCGCGCCCGGATGGAAGGGAGACTGGCGGCGCTTCACACGCGGCCACATCGGGCATCGGGACCGCCTCTGCCTCGTCGCCGAACTCGACCAGGCGGCGGTCGGTTTCCTCTTGGGGGCGATCCTCGCACGGCCGAGGGTCTTCGAGCACCGATCGTACGGACACATCTACGACTTGTTTGTCGATCCGGCTCGCCGGAATCGGGGAGTCGGAGAATCGCTCGTGAGAGAGGCCCTCGGATGGTTCCGGTCGCGTCGGGTCGAAAAGGTCGATCTGTACACGCACGCGCGGAACGAGATGGGCCTGGGCTTCTGGAAGAAAATGGGATTCGAGACGACCGTCCACATCCTGGATCGTCGGATTTGACCGCCGGCACGGCAATCGTCCCCCCGCGGCGAGGCAACCTTAAACTAGGTTAACATTTCGAGCGAGGCCTCAAGTCGCCCGGTGGCCTTGCGCCGCCGATTCCATGAACTACGATACCATCCTCGTGACCCATCGCGGACCGACCGCGGTCGTCGCCTTGAATCGCCCGGACAAGCTCAACGCGATGTCGATGCTGTTGAAGGCCGAGGTGGTCCGCGCGCTCCACGAACTCGACACGGACGAGCACACGCGGACGATCGTCCTCACGGGCTCCGGGGACAAGGCCTTCACCGCGGGAGCCGACATCCACGAGTTCCAGGGTCGCACGGCGATGGATCAGTGGCGAATGTATGAGCACGGGACCCTGTACGACGCGATCGAGCGAACCGCGAAGCCGATCCTCGCGATGATCAACGGCTACTGCTTCGGTGGCGGCTCGCGATGATCAACGGCTACTGCTTCGGTGGCGGCCTCGAGCTGGCGATGGCCTGCGACATCCGCATCGCATCCGATCGGGCCACACTCGGCCAGACCGAGATCAACATCGGGATCATTCCTGGCGGCGGGGGAAGCCAACGACTCCCGCGGCTGGTCGGGCTCGGAAACGCGCTGAAGCTCACGTTGACGGGCGACCGGATCGATGCGGCAGAGGCGCTCCGTGTGGGCCTCGTGGACGAAGTCGTGCCTCACTCGCGCCTGGAGCAACGGACGCTCGAAATCGCCAATCGAATCGCGTCCCGAAGCGCCCTCGCCGTGCGGCTTGCGAAAGCGGCCGTTCGGGCGTCCGCGCGGATGCCGTTGAGTCAAGGGCTCCGATATGAGCAGACCCTATTCACGCTCGTCATGTCCTCGGAAGACAAGGAGGAGGGCGTGCGTGCCTTCCTCGAGAAACGAGACGCGAAGTGGAAGGACCGCTGAACAATTCTCAAACTTGATTTTTCGTTGTCAGCACCGATAACCACATGGGAGGGGTCTTAACCGCAACCCCGACTCGGTTTCTCCGGCATGTCAATTTGGTCCGGCATCGCCGCTGCCGGGGTAGCGATTGCCCTCGCTTTCGCCGCGGTCGCAAATCCCATCTGGGAGTGGCGGACGGAAGACTCGCAGCACACGGAGGTCTGGTCGTACAGCCCCTTCAGCGCACGCCACACCATTTACAACAATACGTCGAAACAAGTGGACTTTCTGCGCGACTATCCGTACAACCAACTGGCATCGATTCAGCCGGACATGGCAAGGGCGCTGGCCGAATATAGCCAGTTCTTCGTCCTGAGTCTCGCCGCGGGCTTCGCCGGAATCGGCCTCTCTGTATTGTCCGTTTGGAAGAAGCTACGTGGCCTCTATGCCGGGATCGCGTTCCTTGCTTCCTGTGCCTCGTCGCTGTACGCGTCGTTCGCGATCGTGTTCACGATTCCGCCTGCAGCCAGAACGAACCTGAGGATTCCGGTACCACAGTTCCTCGGGCAGTACCCAGGCAGTGGTTTCAACACGACCTGGACACCCCTGGCCGGATGGGTTCTCGTCATCGGCGCAGGCTTGGCCTTCGCATGGGCTTCGTCGGACCTCTGGCATCTCGTGCCAGGGCGGAAGTTGACCCCAAAGAAGATGGAAGTGACGATCAAACGGATTCCGTCGACGGCCACTGCGGCCCCGCCACCGCCTGCGGAACTCGTCCCGCCGACGCCGGAACCCGATATCGAGGAAGTCTTCCTGATCGGGTCGAACAGCCTGCTGGTCAAACACATGTCCCGGAGCCTGATGAGCGACAAAGATCGCGATGTCGTTGGGAGCATGATCTCCGCAATCTCCTCGTTCGTGCGCGAGGCGTTCACGGAGAGAGACGGGGAGGTCCACGAGGTCACGCTGGGGGATCACCGCTTCGTCATGTGCAGCGACCGAGGAATCGTCCTCGCCGTCCTCGTCTCATCCGGCAACACGGAAGACATTGTCCACCGGTTGCGTCATCTCCTCGCGATCCTGGACGACCGATACGGGGACCGCCTCGCGACCTGGCAGGGCGAGTCTCTGGAGGGGATCGAGGACGAGCTCCAGGTCCTCTGGCAGCCGTACCATCTCCCGCCGCCCCCCGCGGCCTGAAGACCTTTTCGGCCTCCAGCCTGCGAGTCTGGGACAGATATTTATGGGGCGGAAGCCTCCGCCTCGCGGCCTGCACCGTGGGAGGCTGCGGGCCCAAACGACTTGGCGGGAACCGAATGGAACGGGCGATCGTCCTCTTGTCCGGCGGCGTTGATTCGGCCGTTGCATTGTGGTGGGCGAAGAAACAGGGCTGGGACATCCGACCGCTCACGTTCGACTACTTCGGCCGGCCGAAACGAGAGAACGGAGCGGTCCGCGCGCTGACCTCGCAAGCCGAGACCGCCCCAATCCGCCATGTGGATCTGCCGTTCCTGAAAGAGGTCGACGACCTTCGAAAGGAAGGCTTTGAGAACCGCATCCTCCTCGACTCCCCGGAGGGATACATCCCGGGACGGAACCTGATCTTCTACGGTCTCGCCGGGTACTACGCGGAACTCGACGCGGCGCGGTACCTGGTCGGCGGGCACAACGGCGTCGATCCGGAATCGTTCCCGGACTCGAGCCCGAAGTTCTTCAATTTTCTCAACAGCATGTTCCACCTCAGCCTGTGGTCGTACGACAAGGCGCCCGTCCAGATCCTCGTCCCGCTGAGCGGCAAGTCGAAGGAAGAGGTCGTCCGGATGGGCCTCGAGATGAACGTCCCGTTCGACGTCACGTGGTCGTGCTATTGGGATCGCGCCGTGCATTGCGGCACCTGCGTCTCCTGTCGCGAACGCAAAGAGGCTTTCTCGGCGGTCGGCGTCGAGGACCCGGTCGAATACGCGACATAGTCATACGCCGTCCGTTCGCGCAAAATCTTAAGGAGACGGGCGGATTCCCCCGCAGCCCGACATGTATACGACCACCGTCCGGTCGGTCGCCGCGATCCGATTTCTGGAGGAAGGCAGTCACAACGTGAAGATGAAACAGCTCATCGGGCATGAGGACGGGGCCCGAAAGACGGCGATGCACGAGCTAATCATTTCGAAAGGCGGTTTCTCCGCGCCGCACCGCCACGAGTGGGATCACCAGCTCGTCGTCACGGAAGGGCGCGGCGTTGCCATCATCAGCGGGAAAAAACTCGCACTGCGACCGGGGGTCGTGTTGCTCGTTCAGTCGAACGAGGAACACCAGTTTCTTCAACGGGGGGAAGAACCGCTGAAGTTCCTCACTGTCACGCCGATCTAGCGCCCGCAGGCCAAGCTTTATGGCCGCCCGGACCTTGGGCCGCAATTGATGAAGCTCGGGGTCACCGAGTACATCGACTGCGCGCATCACCTTCCGGGTCACGAGCGCTGCGGTTCCCTCCATGGGCACACGTACCAGGTGGACGTCTTCATCGAGGGCGAACATAAGGGCGGGATGCTCCTCGATTTCGCGGACATCAAGAAAGCGCTCCGCACCGTCCTGGCCGATTACGACCACAAGGACTGGAACACGTTCCTCGAGTACCCGACGGTCGAGAATATTTGCGAGCTCATCTCGAAGCGGCTCAAAGAGAAAATCAAGTTCCCCGCCCACGTGCGCGTGTGGGAGGGGTACGGGAAGTGGGCCGAGATTTAGGGTTCCCGCGGATTTCTTATCTGTCTCTTCTCCGGGGTGATTGATAGATACCCTTAAGTATATATTGAACTTACCTAATCTGCAACTTGCAGAACAAACAAGACTTCATTCAGACCGCGGACCTCAAAGAGGCTCGCGAAGTGATGACCGCGCTCGCGCGGGAATACTGCATCGATCTCCTTCGTGAACTCCACGGGACCGGCTGGTCGACCGCAAGCGAAGTCGCGAGGAACCTGGGAATCCACGTGGCCACGGCGATGCGGAAGCTCTCGGAACTCGAAGCGCTGCAGCTGCTCGAGAAGCGTGTGCGGGCGGGCAGCGATCTCGTGGAATACCGGCCCGTACGCGCTCGGGTCGAGATCGTCCTCGATTTCGAAGCAGAAGCGAAAGCCGCGTCCGGGAGCGCCCGAACCGGAAAGTCGTCCTCGAGGCGGACGAGCGCGCCGAGGTCGTGCGACGAGTCGTGTTCGTCAAAACCGTGCGACTTCGGACGACCGCACAGGTGATGGAACTGACGGAGGCAGAAGGTCGCTTCCTCTGGCACCTTCCGTTCGCGTCCGAGCAGGCCGCCTCCGTGGCCGAGGTCTGTCGCCGCGCAAAGATCGAGAACCCGATCCATGTCTCGAAGCTCCTGGATTTCGTCAAAGAAATGGAATCTCGGGGGGTCGTGGAGGTTGTGAGGTGAACGACATGAACCGCCCCATCGAGGACACCGGACGCCGCGCCTATCTCGTGAACCTAGAGTGGAAGCCGTTCGCGATCCTCGTCGCGATATGCTCGGCATTCGTCTTCGTGACCATCGCCAGCCTCCTGGTCTTGGGCCTTGCAGCCCTCCCCGTCGCGGTCGTTTTGGTCGATTCCTTCGCCCTGTTCTTCCTCGTATGGATTGGAATCTATGGAATCGCGGAGTGGGTCCTGTGGAGGAGGACGCGAAATCCGGGGCACCGTCTCCAGTACTTGGGAGTTGCCCTGATCCTCCTCCCGCTGTCCTACACCTACATCATGCTCCTCCTTGGAGGCTTTTCGGCAACCCTTACCTCGTTCGGCCTCATCGCAGTCGCCGTCGCTGGCCTGTCATGGATTGCGGGGCTTGCGTTCAGTCTCTATGGATACTATCACCGAGGCTACCGGGCTGGAGATATCGATCTCTACCGCAACGTGGTCGTGCGCGAGGGGGAGAGGATCGAGGAGCTGACCGACGGATACTCGACGAGGACTTTCTCCGTCCGATACGACGAGCTCGTGAAACCGCCGATGCGGGCCGCGGCGAAGGAGTATGCGCTGGCAATGGGGAGGGCGGGGTTGATCCTGTCCTCCGTGGAGGACGACGAAGGCGTGACGTTCTATCCGATGACGTACACGGGAGTCGGCGGCTTCCATCTCTGGACTGCGCTCAAACACCTGTACTGGCTCTCGCGGAAACCCGGTCGGCTCACTTGGGTGCGTATCGCCTGGGAGGGTTCTGTGAAGGTCCATGTCTCGCCATACGATTACGAACGGATTTCGCGGCCCGTCGCATATCACCTTCTCTGCGCCGGAGTCGGCGACGCCCTCGTGTCGTCGCTTGTCGCATTCGCCGGTGGCGATGCGTCTGGAGCCATCTCGCGCCTCCTGGGACAAAGGGGAGAAGCACGACGGCCGTCTCCCTCGCTCGTCCGGCCAGAGACGGATCGTCTCGCGAAGTTCGCGGCGATTCTGACGGCCTCCTTGCTCGTCACAGGCTTCGGCGCATCAATCGCGGCGGGCATCCTCTCTCCCGAACGCCAAGGGATCCAGATCACAAGCGTATCGTGGACGCCGACAAACCCGGCTCCCGGCGACCGGATCGACCTCTACGCGACGGTGACGGGTAGTGACGCATTCGGCCTCGGACCCGTCGATGTGGGGGTCGCCATCTTCGCCGCCTTCAATGACACGCTGAGCGGCGCATTGAACATGGTCCAAGTCGGCAGCAACGAGTACGGAGTCCGCCTCATGCCGTTCCACGACGGGACCGCGGTGACGTTGCTTGTCACCGCGCGCTACTTTGTCAGCGGGGCGGGAGCTCGGTTCACTTGGTCCGGCCCGTACGATATTGAAATCGGGACGGTGCACCAGGGCGGCGCCAGCGGGTTGTCCATCGGGCCTCAGCGGCCGACCGTTGTCCCGACGGCGGACGTTCAATTCGCAGCTTGGGTCAACACCTCCGCGGGGATTGAGTCGACGATGGTCATGACCACCTCGACGTACACGGGTTGGGGCGACACCGGACCCGGGGGCTCCGGAAGCGTCAGCGGCGGTGGCCAGGTCATCTCGTTGAACCTGACCGGTTCCAACGGACTCTTCAGCGTGGGCATCCCCGCGTCGATCTTCTTGCCATATGGGATGCCCCACTACCACGCCGTAATCTACTATCGGTTCGTGGCCCGGGATACGACATGGAACACGGCCTCCACCTCCCTGATCTCAATCGAGGTGAACGCGTGACACGAATCCCGGTCGAACGGAGTCCGCTCTCGGAAGAACGGAGGCGGAAACGACGGCTCCTCGCGTTTCTCTCGATTCTCGTCGCGGTCGGCGTCGGCGTGACCTTGATCACCTACGTGCTCCTTCAGCCCGGGCCTCCGTTGCGCATCATGTCGGTCGCAGTCTCCCCGGGACGGCCCGCCGCCGGGGAGACGTTGACGGTCGTCGCCACGGTCCAAGGCGGGACCTTCTTGAAGCCCGCCAGCGCGTCGCTCACCTTCGCGACGTTTTTCGGAGACGAAGGGAGCGGAGGCGGCAGCATGGTCTCCACCGGCGAGAATCGGTACCAGGGCCGGCTAGGACCGTTCATCAACGGAACGGAGGTCTGGTTCGTCGTGTCTGCGGTATCCGGATCGGAAGGTCCTGTAATCTCGTCCCAGATGACCCTCGACGTAGGCACAGTCGTCCGGAACGGACCGTCCGGTATCGCGATTGCTCAGGTCACTCGAATTCCCACGAACCCGGATCCCCTGGACATCGTGGTCGTGACCGCTCAAGTCACGAGCCAGTCGACGATGCTCCAAGTCTCCTTCAGCTATATGGCCTTCTACCGAAACGGCCAAGGCAGCGGTGGAGGCTCGATGATCCAAGACACCTCAGGCAACTGGACCACGGGGGGGATGTTCGTTGCCCCTGTCATGCCGCGGTTCTCTGGCACGGTGTTCTACTACCGGATTGCTGCGATCGACGGCACACAGAACACCGCGACGTCGGCCGTCTACAACTACACACTGCGCTGAGCGCAAGCTCATATCCACGAGACTGCGTTTCCGCGGACATGTCCGACCTCGTCGAGGCAATCGAGGCGGAGGCCCGAGGGGACTTCGCCAAGGCCCTCGTGCATTACGCCCAGCTCACGGAGTCCGGTTCGGGGCTCGATCGCGTCGGGATTTTTCAAGCGCTCGCTCGGTGCAACGAGAAGCTTGGCCGCCTGAAAGACGCCGGCACTTGGCGCCAGAGGGCTGGCCAGGGGTATCTCGCGCTCTTGGACGCCGAAATGGCGCGGGATGAGCGGCAGTATCTCGCCCTCGTCGAGTATCGCAATGCGGTCCAAGACCTGCATGGAGACCCTTCTCTTCCCGCGATTGCGAAAGAATACGCCGCGGTCCTCAAGGACAATTTCTCCGGAGGCGCGGAAGGCCTCACTCACGAGGGGCTCTTCGCAGGCGCATTCTTCCGAACGCTTGGCGACCATCTGACCGCGGCGAAGTATTTCTTCGACACCGCGGAGGCGATGAGCGAGCAGGCGACGACGGGCGGCGATCCGCTTCTGCGGGAGGCGACGATCCTGGCGTACGAGCGCGCGATGGATTCCGCGACGAAGGCGGGTCGCGCCGATGTGGCCCGCGTCGCGCAGATGCGCGCGTACGACCTCAAGCAGATGAAATGAGGCGCCGCCGTGTGCACCCTCATCGCGTTCTGGCGATCCGTACCCGGGTATGACATCGTCCTCGGGATGAACCGGGACGAGTCCTCGATGCGGCCCGCGGATCCTCCCGCGGTCCTCGATGGCACGCCGATGATCGTTGCACCGCGGGACCGAAAGGCCGGCGGCACGTGGCTGGGCGCGAGCGGCGCCGGGCTCGTGGTCGCGCTCTCGAACCGCCGCGGTCGGACCTCCCCGATTGCGCGGTCTCGCGGTCAGCTCGTCCTCGAGGCGCTGCGGCAACCGAGCGTCTCCGGCGTCGACGTCTTCCTTCAGCGCGAGGTCCGGGAACACGAGTACAACTACTGGAACCTCCTCGCGGCCTCGCGGAAGGAACTCCGGTTCTTTCGTTACGACGGAGAGCTCGGGATGAACCGCGGCCATGAGGGACTCAACGTCCTCACGAACGAGGGAGGAAACGTCGCGACCGATCCGAAGGTTCAATTCATCCAGGGCCTGCTCGCCAAGACGCCGGCCCGGTCCATCGATGCGGTGGTCCGTGCGTTGCAGGACACCCTCCGCACGCACGCCTCCGGCACGGGAGGGGTGGGCCTCTGCGTACATTTCGCGGGCGGCGGAACGGTCTCGTCCACAATCCTCGCTCTCAGCAACGCCGATCCGGGCGAGAACGTCCTACTGTACGCGGACGGTTCGCCGTGCACGACCCCGTACCGCGACTATCAGGAAGTCGTCCGCCGGCTTCCGAGTCCGGACTGACGAGTGCCGCTGCGAAAAGACTTTCTCTCATCCCCAGCTACCGCGCGCCATTGCCCGGGATCACGGATGTCCACGTGCACGTGGAACCGTATCGCTCCTTGAAGCCTGCGATTCTGGACTTGTTGTGGCGAGAAATTCCGGATCGGCCGTACACCTCTCGACTCATGGATGACCCCAGAGCGTTCCTCGAGCACCTCGACAAAGCCGGCGTCGAGCGGGCGTGCCTGATCAACTACGTCTCGCCGGAGGTCATGGGCTTCACAGAGGATGTCAACCGCTTCATCGGCGAGTTCGCGAAGGAAGACCGAAAGCGCCTGATCCCGTTCGGCTCCGTCCATCCGAAACGCACGAAAGATCCGAAACGGGACGTCGAACGCCTCGCATCGAAATGGGAGATGGGCGGCATGAAGATTCATCCGCCGCATCAGCTCTTTGCCGCGAACGCATACGCCGACGGAAAGTTGCCCGCCCTCCGAACAATCTACAAGACCGCGGAGCGACTCAAGATGCCGATCATGGTCCACACCGGGACCTCGGTCTTTCCCGGCGCACGTTCGAAGTTCGGGGATCCGATGGCCCTCGACGATGTCGCCCAGGACTGCCCGGATCTCACGATCCTCATGGCCCACGGCGGGAGACCGCTCTGGTGCGACACGGCGTTCTACTTGCTCCGCCGTCATCGAAATCTCCACTTGGACATCTCGAGCATCCCGCCGAAGCGCCTTCTCGAGTGGTTCCCTCGACTCGAAGAAATCTCGGCCAAAGTCGTCTTCGGGTCGGACTGGCCGGCGCCGGGTGTGCCAGGGATCCGCGAGGAGATCGAAGGACTTCGGTCCCTCGCGCTGTCCGAGCGGACGAAGGAACGGATCCTGAGCGAGAACGCCGCGGCCCTTGTCAAGTGACCGACGTCAAGGCGTCCCCATGATGGCAAACCTTAATCCCGAGCCGAAGCGAATCCCAAGGTGAGGAGCATGATGCCCGAGTCGAAGCAAAGCAGCGAGGTCGTCACCCTCGCGGGCGGGTGTTTCTGGTGCCTTCAGCCGGTGTTCCAGGAGCTCCGCGGCGTCGAGAAAGTGGAGGTCGGATACTCCGGCGGCCGGCTCGCGAATCCCTCGTACGAGGCCGTCTGCACGGACACGACAGGCCACGCGGAGGCCGTGCAGGTCACGTTCGATCCGAGCGTCATTCCGCTCGCGGATATCTTACGGATCTTCTTCTCGGTCCACGACCCGACGACGTTGAATCGACAAGGCGGCGACGTCGGGACGCAGTATCGGTCTGCGATCTTCTATAATTCTCCTGAGCAGGAGAAGACCGCGAGGCAGGTCATGGCGGAAGTCTTCAAAGCGGGAATCTGGGGACGGCCGATCGTCACGGAAGTCGCGCCGCTGCAGCCGTTCTACCGAGCGGAGGAGTACCATCAGGACTACTTCCGCAAGAACCCGACCGCGGGCTATTGCCGGGTCGTCATCGCGCCGAAGGTCGCAAAGTTCCGCAAGCAGTTCGCGGACCGATTGAAAAAGTCGGGTCCGACGATAGGAAAGCCCACCGCGGCTTTTTCCAGTTGAACCGGATTTCCCTGCGCCATGAAGTTCGGCCATCCCTGCCCAAAATGTGGAGGGACCGCCATCGAGCGCTTCGAGAGCGTCCGATCCGGCGGTGGTCCGCTTTCCGTCGGGCACGTCGCGGCGGACATGTTCACCGTGTTCTCTCAGTTCGAGGCGTTCGTGTGCCAGAACTGCGGCTACACGGAGTTCTATCGCACGGTCCGCTGACCGCGTGAGGTCGGCGAGCCCCAAAAGGCCTTAGCGGTCAGGGTCCATGCTTCGGCCGGATGACGAAGGGGCAGAACCAGCTGGCCCGCGAGACGTCGACGTACCTGAAGGGCGCGGCTCATCAGCCCGTCGACTGGTACCCTTGGGGCGAGGATGCATTCCGCAAGGCGAAGGAACTCGACCGGCCGATCCTCCTGGACATCGGGGCCACGTGGTGCCACTGGTGTCACGTGATCGACCGCGAATCGTACGAGGATCCGGAGCTCGCCGCCGTCATCAACGACCGCTTCGTCGCGATCAAGGTGGACCGGGACGAGCGACCGGACATCGACGCGCGGTACCAGCAGGCCGTCGGCGCAATCGCGGGCCAGGGCGGCTGGCCGCTCACCGCCTTCCTGACGCCGGACGGCAAGGTGTTCTACGGAGGCACGTACTTTCCGCCGAAGGACTCGTACGGACGGCCGAGCTTCCGACGGGTCCTGCTCGCGATGGCGGATGCCTACCGCACAAACAAGGCGGACACGTTGAGGGAGGCGGAGGCGCTCCACCAAGCCCTCGCCGAGGGCCGCGTCTCCCTCGTCGAGGAAGGCGCCGTGAACGAGGCCATGCTGAAGGAGAGCCTCGACTCGCTCCGCGGGCAATTCGATCCCGTGAACGGCGGCATCTCGGGCCAGCAGAAATTCCCGCACCCGGGGACGATGGAGTGGGTCATGGCCCGTTTCCATCGGACGAAGGAAGAGGGCCTCCAGAAGATCTTCACCCGCACCCTCACGGCGATGGCGAAGGGCGGCGTCTACGATCAGGTCGGCGGTGGCTTCCATCGGTATTCGACGGATCCTCGGTGGATCGTGCCGCACTTCGAGAAGATGCTGTACGACAACGCGGGCCTCCTGGCGAACTACGTCCACGCGTGGCAACTGACGCGCGACCCGCTCTACCGTGAGACCGCCGAAGGCATCCTCTCGTGGGCCGATGAGGTCCTCTCGGATCGCCAGCGTGGAGGATACTTTGCAAGTCAAGACGCCGACGTCGGCCTCGACGACGATGGCGATTACTTCACTTGGACCTCGGACGAACTCAGGGCCGCGGTGAACGCGGACGAGGCCCGGGTCCTCGCGTTGTACTTCGAAGTCGGAGAACGCGGTGAGATGCATCACAACCCGAAGAAGAACGTCCTGTTCGTGGACCAAGACCCGGAGGCGATTGCCAAGGCGCTCCACTTGTCGGGCGAGCGCGTCCGGGCCCTCATCGCCAGCGGCATGGCGAAGCTGAAGGCCGCGCGCGAGAGACGTCCGATGCCGGCGGTCGATCGGACGATCTTCGCCTCCTGGAACGGGATGATGATCGGGGCGGTTCTGGAGGCCGCGACGGCATTTGGTCGTGAGGACGTCCGCGGGTTCGCACTGAAATCCCTGGGGCGGGTCCTCTCGGAGATGTGGTCGAAAGACCGCGGGATGTGGCACGCCCTCGCCGATGGCGACCGAAAGGTCCGCGGCCTGGTGGAGGACCACGTGTACGTCGTCGATGCCGCTCTGGCCGCATACACCGCGACCGCCGAGCCGACGTACCTTCGCACCGCGGAGGAGATTATGGTCTTCACACTGAATCACTTCTGGGACAAGGCCGGAGGATTCGTCGACATTGCGACAGACCTGCACGAGGGCGTGGGTCTGACCCTGCGGGAGGTCCATCGTCGCCCCGTCGAGGATTCACCGTATGCGGGAGCGAACGCAGTGGCCGCGCTGTGCTTGGCGCGGCTCCATGCGCTCACCGGGAACGACGACTACCGGTTGCACCACGATGAGCTGATGACGGCCTTTGCGGGCGAGGCCAGCCGATACGGCCCCGTCTTCGCAGGCACCTACCATCTCGCGGCCGAATTGTGGATCCATCCACCGGCCGAGGTCGTCGTGCTCGGTCCGCGCAACGATCCGCGGGTGCGGAAATTACACGAGACCGCGAGCGGAACATACTCCGCGGGGAAGACCGTGCTCGTCGTCGATCGCGACGACGCGTATGTGCCCCCGCCCGTCGAACCCATGATCAAGACGAAGGAGGCGAAGACGGGTCCCGTAGCGTTCGTATGCCAAGGACAGGTCTGCTCTCCCCCGACATCGGATCCGACACGATTGAGGACGATTCTCGAGGCCGGCGGAACGAAATCGTGATCCCGGTCGAATGCAACCTTAAACAAGGTTAACATCGGCGGACCGCATGCTACTTCGTACCATGGGTTTTGAACCCCTGCGTCAGGCTTATGTCCCCTTCCCCGCAAGGCTAATGGACCGCCGTCGCCCCTATTGGAACTGAGGTTCGACAGCATACCCTCCGACCCACCAAGTGTTCTCCTGATCGGGTGCGGAGCGGTCGGTTCTGTCGTAGCACAACACCTCTGCGCGAGCGCTGATGTGGCCGAGGTCATCCTCGCCGACGTCGACGGGGAGCTTGCGAAGCGCACCGCGTCGCGCCTGAAGAGTCCGAAGGCCCGTGCGACGCAACTCGATGCGAGCGATGGCGAGGGTCTGCGGCGTGCGATGCGCGGATGCGGCCTCGTGATCAACACGGCGCTCCCGCAATTCAATCGAGCGGTCCAAGCCGCCGCCCTCGCGGAGGGGCTGAATTATCTGGACCCGGCGAACGACTCGCGGGATCCGTTCGTGGATTCCGACACGTGGAAAGCCGCGGGGCTGACGGCCCTTTGCGCGATGGGCGAGGATCCCGGATTGAGCAACGTCTTCGCGAGGTACGCCGCGGACGGCATGGAGCGTGTTGATTCGATCAAGGTACGCGACGGCGACACCGCCTCGAGTCCGGACTATCCGTTCATCGCCCTGTTCAGCCCGGAGACGTTCGTCGAGGAGACGCTGGCGCCGTCGAGGATCTGGCGCGACGGCAAGTACGACTCCGTGCCGCCCTTCGGAGAACTCGAGGCATACGAGTTCCCGGCGCCGATCGGATCCCTTCCCGTGTACTCCGTGGACCACGAGGAGGTCGACACCCTGCCGCGGTTCATTGGGAAAGGCGTCCGCTATGTCGACTTCAAGCTCGCCCTCGATCCGCCGACCGTCCAGACGCTGAAACTGTTCCGCGACCTGCACCTCCTCGAACCGGGACCGCCCGGAGGGCCGAACCCGCGAAGGGCCCTGTTCAGCGCCTTGCCGAAACCTGCGGACCTCGCCGGGCGCGTCGATGGCTACGCGGCCATCCTGGTCGAGGTGGCCGGCGAGAAAGACGGACACAGCATCGTGCACACGATCTACGCGATGCTCGGGCACCGGGAGGCGGCGCAACGATTCGGAGCCACCGCGACCGCCTACCTCACCGGGACAGGCGCGGCCGCGGGTGCGCTCCTCCTCGCGGGCGGCTCGATCCATGAGAAGGGCAAGCTCTCTCCGGAGAACCTCGACCCGAAACCGTTCTTCCCGCTCCTTCGGAAGTTTGGGAT
>VBLV01000102.1 GCA_005879045.1 Methanobacteriota archaeon
AAGCCTGCGTTCACGATGTTCCGGATGCGGGCCCGGTCCTTGGCCACCATCGGATACACAATCGGCAGCGCGAAGACCCCTTCCTCGAACAGGCGGTCGCTGAATCGTTTGGCAATCGCCGAATCGCCGAGCATCACGGGCGTGATCGGCGTCGCGCTCCGTCCGATGTCGAAGCCCATCGAGACGAGGCGCTTCTTGAAGTACTTCGTGTTGGACCAGAGCTTTTTCACGTGGCGGGGCTCCGTCTCAAGGACGTCAATCGCCGCGGTGCAGGCCGCGGCCACGGCCGGCGGGTGAGACCCGCTCAAGAGCCACGTCCTCGATTTGTTGAGGGCGTAGTTCCTCAGGTCGTTCGACCCCGCGACGTATCCTCCGACGACGCCGAGGGCCTTCGAGAACGTCCCGAGCTCGATCTGGATCTTGTCCTCCACATGGAAATGGGACGCGACGCCGCGGCCGCCATCGCCGAGGACGCCTTCGCCGTGCGCGTCGTCGACGTAGATCATCGCGCCGAATTCCTCGCCGACCCGCGCGATGTCGCCGACCGGCGCGATGTCGCCGTCCATGGAGAACACCCCATCGGTGATGACGAGGATCTTCTTCGCCCAGCCGTCGACTTCTTTGAGGGCCCGCTCGAGATCCCCGACGTCGCAATGTCGGTAGATCACGCGTTGGGCCTTCGTCAGGCGGACGCCGTCGATAATGCTCCCATGGTTCAGCTCGTCCGTCAGGATCGCGTCCCCTTCTCCCGCGAGTTGGGGGATGAGTCCCGCGTTCCCCGCGAAGCCGCTCATGAAGAACAGGGCCGCCTCCCGATGCTTGAAGCGGGCGATCCTCCGCTCGAGTTCCTCGTGGAGATCCATGTTGCCCGCGATCGGCCGGACGCTCCCGCTCCCGGCGCCGTGGGTTTTGACGGCCTCCCGAGCGGCCCGCTTGACCTTTGGGTGGTTCGAGAGGTTCAGGTAGTTGTTCGAACAGAGCATGATCACGCGTTTGCCGTCCACCACGCTCCGGGGCGCCGACGGTCCCTGGAGGACGCGGAGCTTCCAGTCCAGGCTCTGGGCGACGAGCGCCTCGTATTCCGCCCGCATCCACGCGGTCGGGTCCCGCTTCGCCATGGTCAAGCCTCCATCGGGAAGGCGACCTTACCGCAGTTCCCGCTCCGCATCACGCCCATCGCCTCGTTGTAGTCGTCCAGCGGGAACTTGTGGGTGAGGATCGGTTTCAGGTTCACGTTCCCGCTCTTCAGGAGTCCGCCCATCTGCATCCACGTCTTGTACATCAGGCGTCCGTGAATCCCGTACATCGATAGTCCCTTCGTCACGAACTCGGAGATGTCGAGGCTCAGCGGCTTCGGGAAGAGTCCGAGCAGGTGGATTCCGCCCGCCGGTCGTACGACCCGGATCGCCTGCTGGACCGCCGCCTCGCTCCCGGAGAACTCCAGCACCTCATCGACGCCCTCGCCCGCGGTCGCGTCCATCACCTCGTCGACGAGGGATTCTCCCGACCGAAGGACGACGCTCGCGCCGACTTTCTTGGCGAGATCCATCCGGTACTGGTTCTTGTGGCCGATTGCGATGACGGTCCGGGCCGCCATCCCTCGGCAGAGGGCGACGGCCATGAGCCCGATCGGCCCCAGGCCGAAGATGGCAATCGTCTTCCCGGGGACGTTCGCGTTCGTGACCGTATACACCGCATTGCCGAGCGGATCTTGCATCGTCGCGAGGTCGAGCGGAAGGTCGTCGTCGTTCACGATCACGTTCGACGCGGGGACCGTCATGTACTCCGCGAACGAGCCGTCCCGGTCGATGCCGAGGATCGAGACGTTCTTGCAGACGTGGGCGTTCCCCGTGCGGCACATGAAGCACCGGCCGCACGCGATGTGACCTTCGGCGCTCACGTAGTCGTCTTTCCGGAAGCCCGTGACCCCGGAGCCCAGCTTCTCGACGTGCCCCGCGAACTCGTGACCTTGGATCAACGGCACTTTGATCCGTGCGGCGGCCCAGGCATCCCAATCGTAGATGTGGACGTCCGTGCCGCAGATGGACGCGATGTCCACGCGGATCAAGACTTCCGAGGGAGTCGGCGCAGGGATCGGGACGTTCCGGACTTCCGTGCTCTTCGGCGCCGCTTTGAGTTTCACCGCGGCCTTCATCATCGACGTCATGACCCAGGTCTCCCGTCCGCGGGCCTGCGCATGGGCTCGCCGTATTTCAACTTTGTATCACTCGATCCGGCCATCGGAGGCGGCCCTGGCGTCGCTGTCTTCAACCCTGAATCGGATGGAGTTTCGACGTGCGGTATCCCATGAGCACGAACAAGTATTCCCTTTTGTGGAACTCCTCGTCCAGCGTGGGATCGCCCGTGTCGACACGGAGGACCGGCGTCATCACGAGCTTCGCGGGCGTCGCGACGACGATCACGTTCTTCGTCCCGATTCGTCGCAGCACCGAGGGACTCACTTGGAGGTTCCCCCGTCCGAGGATGAAACCCTGGGCGCCGATTGGGCTTACCACGAGCTTCGCGTTCGGGTAGCGGTCCAAGAGCGCGAGGATCCCCTTCTCGTTCAGATCCTTCGCGATCGTCTTGCCACCGATGACCGCATCGACTCCGAGAAGCGTCTTGTCGATCCCAATCGCGGTCGCGATCGAGTGGACCGTGGAACCGGGACCCAGGAGGAACAGGGTGTCCGGTTCGGTCTCGAAGAGTTCCGAGAAGTGCACCGCGAGCTCGCCGCGGAATGCCTCTTCGCTGACCTCGTCGATCATGACTTTCCCTCCCGCGACGAGGTTCGGTTCGACCAGAGTCTTTGCCGTGGCGAACAATTGCACCCGCCACTCGCCCTTGCGGTAGGCCTCTTCATCGAGGTCGAGGATTTCTGCCGTACCGATTCGAAGTTGTCCGCGGAGGTAGCCCACCAGGAGATGCGCTGCCGCCGGAGGCGAGACCGCGAAGAGGCCGGAGTGCATCTTGACGCCCGCCGGGATCCCGAGGATGGGGATTCGATCGCTCGTCGCTTCGGCGACGTCTCGCGCGGTTCCGTCGCCGCCGCAAAACAGGAGGAGTTCGGCGCCTCGGTCCACGCAGGCCTCAACCGCTTTTCTCGTGTCCGCCGCGGTCGTTCCCTCCCCGGGTGAGTGGACCACCTCGATCGAGTCCTCCTGAACTCCCGCCGCTCGGAGCGGATCCGCGCCCATCGCGCCCCCGCACATCAACCACTGGACGCGAAGGTTCTCGTCGTGTTTCGAAAGGTCCAGGAACGTCCTTGCGAACAGTTGTGCCCGGGGACCTGCGACCGGCTCCGCGCCGGCCGCTTGAGCCTCGGTTGCGACCCCGTCCGTCCCCTTCAGCCCCACGCGGCCGCCCATCCCCGCAATCGGGTTCACGACGAAGCCGATGCGATGCACACAGTCTGGACCGGGCCGGACGTATTTCCGTCTTCCGCGGTTCCTTCAGGGCCGGCGGCGACCCGAATCCATCGCGCGCACTTTTCGCCAGGCGCGCGCCAACTCCGGGGGCGGCGCGGCGACCGCGAGGTGCGCCAGGTAGCCCACCGCCGCGATCGGGAGGAGGGGCCACAATGGAGGCGCAAGGCCCACCGCGGTCGAAAGGCCGGCCGCGACCCCGAGCTGGATCACGCGGAGTTCGTTCTGGGTCACCGATTTCAGCTCGCCCGGATTGATGCGGAGGTGAATCCACACCGCGGGCATGGTGAACGCCGCCCCAAGGAAGAATGCCGGCTGAACCGTGGCCCCAAGGAGGGCGTAGAGGGCCGCCGCAGTCGCGGCCATGATGCCGGCGTATCGTTTCGCATTCGTGAAGCCGAGGGCGACGACCGTCGTCCGTTTCGGCGGCGTCGCCCCGGCGTCCATCGGTTCGTCGAGGTAGTGATGCACGATGAGCATCGACATGCAAACGAGCGCATGAGCGGCGAGCGCCGTCGTCACGACGAGCGAAATCGAGAGGGTCTGGATCGCGTACGCGCCGAGGCCCGAAAGGAGGACACCGGGAAATCCGCCGAGCCACTCGCCGGCGAAGGGATGGTACGACGTCGAGAGGGGCGGCGCGGTGTACGCCAGGCCGAGGCCGTACCCGGCGACGATGAGGAGGGCGAGCCACGCCGCGCGCTCCCGGACGACCCACGCTGTGAGCGCAGCGACTGCGACACTCGAGATTGCGAAAATCCACCAAAGATCGCGCTCTGCCAGAAGACCCAGGTTGCGGACGTGACTGCCGCCGGATAACGCCCGTCCTCCGGGCTGGTCGGTCCCGCTCCTCCAGTCATAGATTTCGTTGATTGCGTGGGTTTCCCAGCCTTGAATCAACGCGCCCAGCGCGAGCGCCGCAAGAAACCACAGGCCGTTCAGCGAACCCGTCGCGAAGTACGCGATGGCGGTCCCCAGCGCCACTGCCGTATAGGACCACAGGAGGACCGGGATCAGGCGGAACTCCAGAAACCACCCCTTCGCCTTACGCGTCCAGCGAGGCCCCGGCCGGATGGCGGCCAAGAGTTTGACTATTGGGATAGTAATATTAGAACGTTCGCGGATGGGGTCTTCGATGGACGTCCCGGAACCTAGATTACCGCAAGACGGTTGGGGACGTCGCTTCATGGACAAACGGTTGTGGTACCTGATCGCCGGGACGCGCGGCGGCATCAACCGCGCGCGGATTTTGTGGACGCTCCACGACCGTCCGTACAACGCGAACGACCTGGCCACCCGACTCGCTCTGGACTACAAAACGATTCGCCATCACCTTGACGTCTTGCGCGAAAACGACTGTGTGATGACCCTGGGCAACGAGAGCTACGGGACGCTCTATTCCCTGTCGCCGCGGCTGCAAGTCCACTTCGAGGACTTCCTCGAAATCTGGCGACGCATCGAGCCGCGACTGGGGGAAAAGTAGATATGGAGCCGACCCGCGTCTTACGGTGATACATTGGCGCTCGGTACATTCTGGATGATCGACCTGGTCCTCGCCGCAGGCAGCATCGCGGTGCTCCTCGGGCTCCTCTACATCTACGTCGGTAACTTTCGGGGGCTCCGTTCTCCGCTCTCTGCCGGCCTCATCGTCTTCGCCGCTCTCTTCCTGGTCGAGAACCTCGCGGCGATCTACTTCTACCTGGCCATGAGCACTTGGACGGGCTCCGGCAACTACGCGATCCCGATGCTTGTGCTCAACGGCGCGGAGCTGGTCGGGTTCGCGACCCTCCTCTACGTTTCCTGGCGCTAGCGACCC
>VBLV01000103.1:0-11266 GCA_005879045.1 Methanobacteriota archaeon
CGACTCGTCGGGCTCAAGCCGCAACCCGGGGCGCGGGAGGTCGCGGCGAACGTGCGACGCCTCCTGCGGGGGAGCGAAGTCATCCCGTCGCACAAGGGTCCGCACAAGGTGCAGGACCCGTACACGCTGCGCTGCATTCCCCAGGTCCTGGGGGCCGTCCGCGCGACGCTCGAGAACGCGGCTGCCTCCCTGCGGATCGAAATGAACGCCGCGACGGACAACCCGCTCATCTTCCCGGAGGGGACGAGCGTCAGCGGAGGGAACTTCCACGCGCAGGCGCTCGCCATGGCCCTCGATCACGTCGCATTGGGCATGGCCGTCCTCGCGGGCTTCTCGGAGCGGCGGATCGCCCGCCTCGTCGACACGCGGCTCAGCGAGCTGCCGCCCTTCCTGACCGAGAAGAGCGGCCTGAATTCCGGCATGATGATCGTGCAGTACGTCGCGGCGGGCTACGCGAGCGACAACAAGGTCCTCGCCCATCCGGCGTCCGCCGACTCGATCCCGACGTCGGCGAATCAGGAGGACTTCGTGCCAATGGGCATGGCCGCCGCCCTGAAGGCGCGGCAGTCGCTCGAGAACGCGGCGCGGGTCGTCGCGTTGGAGGTCCTCGCCGCGGCCCAGGGCCTCGAGTTCCTCAAGCCGTTGCGTCCCGGCGTCGGTCCCCGGGCGGCGCATGCGTTCGTGCGGTCCGGAGTCCCGCCGCTCGTCGACGACCGCTCTCTCGCGCCCGATGCCAACCGGATCCTGGAATGGATGGCGACCGGCGAGCTCCTGAAGGCCGTCGAAGGGGCCGCGGGTCGGCTCGCGTGATCACACGACCGCGCCCTGCAGGGAGCGGAAACACACGGGGCAGCGACCGACGCGGCTCGCGCACAGCTCGTGGAAGTCTCGGCCGCAGCCGCACCGGGTGACCTTGAAGCCGGTCTTGATGAGGCCTTTGCAGATCGGGCACCGGCTCTCCAGGTCGGCGGTGAGCCGCTTCGCCCTCTCCTGGACGTGTTCGGAGACGTCGATCTGGGCGATCATCTCCTGGGTGTATTCCTTGTTGTCGAACACCCGGTGGGAGACGATCTGGATCGCCAGCGGCACGGAGCCGGACGCGGTCATCTTGAGTCGGAGCCTCACCGCCTCCGAGCGGTGCGCGCCGACCGCGGGGATCTCGACCGGGCCGTCCGTCTCGGCGTCGCCGACGATTCGCACGCGGACGTCCTTCGCGAGCCCCTTGCCGACGTTCTCGACCGTGACCGTCGCATCCGTCCATTCGTTCAATCGGACCGGGCCGACGTCGACGTAGGCCTTCATGCTCGGCGCGAACTCCTCCGTGGCTTCCCAGGCGACCCGGTACGATTCCTCCGCCGCCTTGATCGCCTCGGGGAGATCGGCCTTGCGCAGCTGCATCGCCTGGGCGAGCTTCCCCTCCGCGACCTTCATGTCGATGCCGAACTTTCGGCCGTTGCGGATCGTCGTCTCCGCCTTGAACGTCAGGTCGATGAAGCGTTTCTCGATCACCTTCGCGGATTCGACCCGTTCCAAGGCGTTGTTGACCACGTCCATGGCCTCGGTGAATTCGCCTTGCAGGATCTGCTCGTTCGCCCGACGCAGGAGCGCTTCGGCGTCCCGGGAATCGGATCCGATCTTCTTCGCGTGGGCGACGTTGTCCGCCGCTTCCTGGAGGGCTCGGTTCAGCTTGGCCGCGAGGGCCGACTGGGCGGCGTCCCGCCCGGACTGGATGAGCGCCAACGCGTCCCGGAAGTTCTCCGTGTCGGCGAGGGTCCTCGCCTCCGAGAACTTGTTCTGGACCGAGGTCGGATCGATCTCCATCTTCCGGCAGGTGTCGACAAGGGACTCGCCTTTCGCCAGCTCCTCGCGGACGTGCGACTTCAGCAGGCCGAGGCCCCAATCGATGCTCCCCGCGAAGGCGGACCGAGCGCGCTCGACCTCGCCGGCCTCGAAGGCGACCTCCCCTTCCTGGAAGAACTTCTCGAACTTCGTCGAATCGGCGCCGACCTCGTACGCGGTCTGGAGGAGCCGCTGGGCCTGGTCCCGGACGTCCTGGACCTCTTCGAGCAGGATCCGGAGATCGGCGATCGCGTCCGATGCGCGGATCGCCGTGTCGAGCGCCTTCACGTAGTCCCCGTCGTTGTACATCCTTCGGGAGTCGGACACGAGCGAGGTGACCGCGAGCGGGCCTTTGCCGAGCGCCCGGAGCTTCCGCTCGACGGACTCGACGGCCTGCTTCGACATTCCTTGCTGGAGGCCGACGCGTTCCGCTTCCTCTTCGCTCTGCTCGGCCGCCGCGATCGCCTGGCGGTATTTCTTCGCCCGGAAGAACTCGCGCGCCCGTTCGAACAGCCGCTCGGCGGATCGGGTGTCCGTCCCGTCCATCCGGGCGCGGAGGAGGTTCTCTTCGAAGCCTTTCATCCTCGAGGCGATCCCGCGGTCCCGTTCCTTCGATGCCTCGGCTTCGGCCTGCGCGGCGTGGTCGAGGGCTTCCTCAAACTGCCCCATCTTGTACGCCCGGTCTGCGCGCTCGAGCAAGCCCGTCGTCGTCGCGAGGGGCAACGTCATCGCCTCGGCGTCCGTCACGATTTCTCGGAGCCGCCGGAGGGCCGTCGCGGCTTCGTCGCCCTGGCGCTTCAGGACGTCGAGCTGCTCCCGCAACCGCAACGTGAGGTCCGCGGCCTGCTCCAGCTCCCCGGCGTCGAGGTGCTGGCGGGCCCGCACGATCGCATCGCTGGTCTGGGCGAGGTTCACGCCCTCGACCGAGCCGAGGACGGATTCCGCGGCCGTCAGGGACGAGGTGAGCTTCTCCTTGATGAGCGAGGTGAACTCGTCCTCCGCCCGCTGGGCCAGCCGCAGCGCGTCCTCGTACTCTTTCGCTTTCATCGCCTCCTTCGCCGCGCCGAACACGTCGCGCAGATGGGGCGCGTCGATCCCCATCTTGCCCGCGAGCTCGAGACGGCCCCGCGACGAGAGGATCCGCTGCGCCGACGAATAGAGGACCGTGAGCTTGTCCGTCTCCGCGCGGGCCGCCGACGCCATCTGGAGCGCCTGCTCGTACTCGAGCCGCTCGAAAGCCTTCTTCGCATCGACGAGCATCTCGACGACCTTCGACACGTCGACGTTGCGTTTCTTCGCCTCCGCGACGAACGCGGCCCCGCTCGCGATCGCGTTGTACGCCTGGCGGTGCAGCGCGGTCATCTTGCTGGCCCGCTCGTTCGCTTCGTTCAGCAGTCGAAGTCCCTCGTGGTAGTTCTGGACCCCGAAGGCGAGGCGGGACCGGCGAACGAGATCGGACATCTCATCGACATCGATCTTGAGTCCCTGCGCGTTCGTGATGCGCGCGCGGACGAACGCGTTCAGCTCCTCGGAGGCGCTCGCGAGGGTGGCCTTCGCCTTCTCGCGCGCGGCGACGATATCGCCCGCCCGGCCCCGGCCGAGGAACCCGTTCAGCTCCCGGTGGACCGCTTCGAGTTGCGCCACGTTGGCGCCGAGGTCCACCCCCATCCGCACCGCGAGCGCGAGGTCTCCCACGATCTTTTCGGCGTGCGTGTGAACCTGAATCTCGACGAACTTCTCTCCTTCGTCCAGGGCCCGGAACGTGTCCTCGAAATCCCGCGAGGCGATCGACGCGTCCGCGCGATTCAGGAGGGCCTTGAGGCTCCCCGCGTCGTCCCCGAGGTGGGGGAGCGACGCGCGCAGCGCGACGATCTTCTCTCCGGCGCGGTCCGACAGGATGCGCTCCGCCCTCGCCTGCGCGTCGCCCGCGAGCTGCAACGCCTTCCGGTGCTCGTCCGCCTTCGTCGCGACGATGGCCTCCTGGAGGAGCCTCGAGGCGTCGGAGAGGTCGGCGCCGGCTTGCTCCCCGAGGGTCAGGACGAACTCCGCGCGTTCGATCGATTGCATGACTCGTTCGCGCTCGGCCTTGCGCAATTCTTCGGCCGCGGCGTCGACCGCCTTCGCGACGTCCGCGAGATTGCGTTCCTGGTAGGCCTGGCGGGCCACCTCCGCGAGCTTCCGCGCGCGGACCGTCTGCACCCCGAATCCCTCCGTCTCGGCGAACGCGCGGTGCAGCTCCTTGAGTCGCCGTTCGACGTTGCGGTATCCTTGGATGATCGTGTCGACCGCCCCGTCCGCGCGCTTCGCGGAATCCAGGGCGTCCGAGAACGCCCCGCGCTTGAGCAAATCCCGTGCGCCGGTCAAATCGGCCATCGGGCCTTGGATGTCGATCCCCATGTTCGCGGCGGCGGTGAACTTCTCGCGGGACGTGGCAATGATGCCGACGACCCGCTGGAACTGGGCTTGCTGGAGCGCCTGGAACCCCTGCTTCGCGAGTTGCGCCCCCTCCCGGTAGTTGCCCTTCTTGATCGCGGCCTCGGCTTGGTCGAAGCACTCCTGGCCGGCGGCGGGGTCGGCGCCGAGGGCGCGGGCCTCCTGCACGAACTTGGAGAAGTCGCCGGCCCGTCCGTCGAGCGACCGCTGCAGGGCCTTCTCGGATTCCGCGCGGCTCTGTCGGACCGCGTTCTTCGCCTTCTCGAAATCGAGGTTCCCGATGTCGCCCCGCGCGCGCTCGATCAGGGTCGTGGCCTTCGTCGTGTCCGCCCCGAGCTCTGCCGCGGTGCGGACGAGATCTTCGACGTCGCGGACCTCCTTGTCCACCGCGGAGGTCAGGTCGTCCGTAATCGTCTCGAGCGCTTCGTTCGTGAAATCGAGCGCACTCTGGAAATCGTTGTTCTCCATCGCCGTCCGAGCCCGAGAGAGGAGGTCCTCGACATGGGCGACGTCGCGGCTCAAATTCTTGGCCGCGAGGATCAGCGACTGCGCCTTCGAGAACGAGGATGACAGGTGTTCCTGGAGGACCTTCTCGCTCCGCTTCCAGGCTTTCTTCGCGAGGTCGATCGCGGTCCCGAGGTCCTCGGAGGCGAGCGCGCCTTCCGCTTTCGCGAGGGCGGCCTCCGTCTCCGCCAGATCTCCGCCAACTCCTTTGGCGAGCCGGCCCAGGGCGGCGCTCGAATCGACGATCCCACGCGCGCGTTCCCGGTAGATGCGCTTCCCTCGTTCGAGCGCCTCGCCCGACTTGTCCACGGCGACTTTGTAGTCCTTGGACGCCATCGCCCCGTTCGCTTCGGCAAGGGCTTTCTCCGCTTCGACGACGTTCCCGCTTCGACGACGTTCGCGTCCGTCCGGCGGGCCTGATCGATCAGGTCCTGCGCCGCCTTGATGCCATCCTCGGCGGCTTGGCGGGTCCGCGTGGCCTCTTTGACCTTCTCCTCGAGCTGCTTGCGCAGCTGGCTGTCCCGCAGGTACCCGCTCACGTCTCGTCGGCTCCGCTGCCTCGGGGAGACGGCATCGGCTCTCCCCAAGGAATGGCGAACTTACGACGAAGTCGAGCTTATAAACGGCTTAGCCCGTGATTATCACGCGTGATTTACCCCAGGTGGCGTACGGCCATTTGACGCCGCGGCGGCCGAACCGATCCGTCGAAGGGCATCACTCGTTCGCAGCGACCGCGGATGACCCGGCCGGGTGGGTCACGGCATCTTCGGGGGGCGACGTCGGGAGGGCCGCCTCGGGGGCGGGATCGTCGGTCGGCGTCGCCTCGGTCCGTTCCGTGTACGGTACGCCCGCCTTCTGGGCCATGAGCTTTCGAATCCCTTCGCGGTCCGTCGACTTGAGGCCAAAGAACTCCGCGAAGTATCGCGTCGTCGCGAGGGCGAACGAACGTCCGGAGGGTTTGCGGGAGATGAGGCCGAGTTCCTCCAGGCCCTTCGTGTGCTCGTAGACCTTCGACCCGATCATATCGAATAGATCGCTCTGGAGGATCGGCTGGTGGTACGCGATCAGGGCGACCGTCTTTAGGATGTCCCGATCGATCTCCGGGGGCGCGAACGCCCGGGCCCTCTCCGAGTACGCCTCTCGAATCTGCATCGTCCACTTCGTGCCGATCTGCGCGACCTCGAGCGCGCTCTCCCGTTTCGCGTACTCGCCGGCGAGGGCCCGCAGGTGGCCCTTGATCGCCTCGGGGTCGAGGCGCGTGGTCCGGGCCAGCTCGTCGATCGTCAGCGCGCGGCCTGCGCTGTAGAGGGCCGCTTCGACGAGGGCGCGCTCCTTCAATGGACCGCCTCCAGGGGGACCTCGGGTTTCGGACCGAGGGCGGGGATCGAGAGGAGCTCCTCCATCGGCAGTTCCGCGGTCATCGCGAGTCGCTTCACGTAGATCTCGCCGTACGGGAATTCTTTCTGCCACAGCTTCACCTTCTCCAGATGGGCCAGGAAGAGGAGGGACATGAACACGGTCACCTCGTCCCAGACGCCGCCCGCCGTCAGCTGGCGCAAAGGAATCGGCTCGCCGTTGAATTGCGTGAGCCGGTGCCAGGTGAGGGCGATGTCCTCCGTGAGGTCCTCCCCGTGCACCTTCCGATGGAAGTTCGGGGCGAACTTTTGGATGGCCTGTTCGCGCAACGCATTCAGCTGGAGCTGGATTTCCGATTCCCGGCGGGCCTCGTCGAAGGCGTCCATCAGTTCCATCAGCGTGACGGCCCGGCGTCCTTCCCGACGGATTGCTTCTGTGAGCGGGGTCGCCGTGCCCGCGAGGACGACCTGGTTGTAGTCCAGGTCCGCGGGATCCCGGAACATGTCGAGATCCCAGCCGCCGACGTCGGCCTCGGGCTCCGGCGGCATCGCGTCGAGGAGGACCTTGTCGCTCTGCATCTTCAGGATGGACCACGCGAGGAAGACGAGCTTGCCGGCCGTCACGAAGTTCACGGCGCCGTCTTTCTTGACCTTGTCCAGGAAGAGCTTCGTGAACGGCACGAGGTTGATCTCCCATGGGTCGAGCCGCCGCTCGAGAGCGAGTTCGAACGCCGCGACCACGGACTTCTCGAACGGGTCCCGGACCGCCACGTGCATCCCTTGATCGATCTCGTTCAGCATCGCGAGGTATCGATTGATCCGCTGGCCGCCCTCCGTCTCGCTGATCAACGCCTTGTGGAACAGCAGGTGATTGAGGATCGCCTGGTAGTTCTCGCTCACGCCGGGATCACCTCCGTGGGTTTCTCGTCCTCGACGTCGGCCAGGTTCACGCGCATGATCACTTCCGACACCGACTCGGGGGTCATCGTCACGCCGACCAGGTGGTCGGCCTCCTTCAGGCTCACCTTCCGGAGCGAGATCTGGACGAACTGCGCCGTCGCGCTGTTCCTCCGGATCATCCGGGCGACCTTCTCCGCATTGACCGCGTCGAGGTTCTGGTCAATCTCGTCGAGCAGGTAGAAGGGCGACGGGTCGTACTCCTGGATCGCGAAGATCAGGGCCATCGAGGCGAGGGATCGCTCGCCGCCGGACAGCGCCTCCAGCCGGAGCGCCTTCTTGTGCGCCGGCTTGACCTTCAGGGTGAGTCCGCCTTCGAACGGCTTCTCCGGATTCTCGAGCGCGAGTTCCGCCTCGCCGCCTTCGGTCAGCTCCGCATAGACGCGAGCGAAATTCTCGTTGATCGAGGTGAAGATCTTCGCGAGTCCCTCTTTCTTCTTGTCCGTGAGCTGATCGACGAGATGGATGAGTTCCTCGCGCTGTCCCTCGAGCCGCTTGAATTCGTCCTTCAGATCCACCGAGCGCGTCTGCTGCGCATCATAATCCTCGAGGGCCCGGAGGTTGATCGGGCCGAGGCCGGTGATGGCCGCATCGCAGTCCGCGATCGTCGTCTTCAGCTCCTCGAGGCTCGGAAGGCGTCCTTCCTGCAACTCGACCGCCATCTCCTTCATCACGCGTTCGGCTTCCGCGAGCTGCTCCTCCTGGACCTTGAGCTCCGTCTGCATCTTGAGGAGGAAGTCCTCTTTCGTGTCGATCTTGTGCGTCACCTTGTCGAGGTCCGCCTCGCGGTCCGTCTTCTCCTTGTACGCGGCGTCCCGGGCGTCTTGGAGGTCCTTGACCTTCTTGCCCATCTGGGCTTCCGTCTTCTCGAGGCCACGGATCTCGGTCTCGAGGCGGCCCAGGGATTCCTGGAATGAATCGATCCGCTTCTCGTGATCCTTCCTTTGACCGTCCAGCGCGGTGAGGCGCGATCCGACCTCCGTTCGGCGCTCCTCGAGGAACGTCGTCTGGGTCGCCATCGCCTCGAGCTTGGAGCGCAGGCCGCTCAACTCCTCGGCGAGCGTCGCCCGCCGGCTCATGAGCTCTTTCATCCGCGAGGAGATCTGTTGTGGCGTCGCGGCGATGACGGCTTTCTTTCGCTCGTCCCGCTTCCCTTTCAGGGCTTCGAGCGCCTTCGTGAACTTCGTGAGATCCTCTTCGATTCGAGCCGCGGTCGTCTGGGCTTCCCCAAACCGGTCTCTCCGGTCCCGAAGGTCCTTGTCCGCGGTGGCGAGCTTTGAGGCAAACTCCTTCCGTTTCGCCTCCAGGGTGCTCGTCTTCACTTCGACGGCGCCGCTCCGGCCCCCGGAGTCCTTGATCTCTCCCTCGAGGTCGAGGACGGCCTTCCGCAGTTCGTCGAGCCGGTTCGCGACGGTCTCGCCGTGGGCTTGCGCCTCGCGCAACTTTTCCGCGATTTTCTCCATCTCGCTCGCGACGCTCGGCCCGAACTTGACGGTCGACCGCTCCATGTCGCCGCCGATCATCGCGCCGGAGGCCTCAATCAGCTCGCCTTCGATCGTCACGAGCCGCACGCCGCCCATCCACTTGCGGGCCTCGTCGAGCGTCTGGACGACGAGTGTGTCGCCGAACACGTAGAAGAACGCGTCGCGGTACTTCTCGTCGAAATGACATAGGTCGATCGCGAAGCCGAGGCACTCCTTGGCCACCAGGATCGCCTTGCCCCGCGGCTTTCCGACGAGCATCTTGGTGAGGGGTAAGAACGTCGCGCGTCCGATCTTCCGTTTCTTGAGGTAATCGATGCACTGCGCCGCGACCGAGTCGTCGTCGACGATGATCCCCTGCATCCGCGCACCCGCGGCAGTGACGATCGCCGTCTCGTACTGCGACTCGACGTGGGCGAGCTGCGCGACCGTGCCGTGGATGCCCTTGATCGAGCCCGTTTCGCGGCACTCGAGGATCGCGGAGACCGCCGACGTGTAGCCGCGCTTCATGTTCTCCGCGACGTCCGCTTCCGCCTTCAGCTGGGCGTACTGCCGGGTGAGGCTCAGGATCGCCGTTTGGAGTTCGGCCTGTTCCTTCGCGAGCTTCGCCTCTTCGGCCCGTTTCTCGTGAAATTCCTGCTGGAGCTTCTCGAGGCTCTTGCCCGATTCCTTCGTGGACGTGTGCAGTTCCTTCAGCTGCCAATCCGCGTCGTCGTACTCGACCTGATACGCCTTCCGGGATTCCTCGATTTGCGTGATCTCGGACTCGAGGCGGGCCATCGCCTCTTTCGTGCGATCCCCTTCGAGCACGATCCCCTTGACCCGCTCCTCCACCTGGTCGATTTCGTTGTTGAGCGCGATGATCTGCTTCTGGATGTTGAGGACCTTCGCGTCGCTCTTCGAGGCCAGCTCGTCGACTTCGTGAAGGTCTTTGTCGGCCGCCTTGATCTGTTCGTCGAGCTCGCCCATACGGGCGTCGATCTTTTCGCGTTCCCGGGCCAGGGCGTCCGTTTCTTTCTGGATCTTCGCTTGCTCCCGGTTCGCCTCACCGGCCTCGACGCGGAGTTGCTTCAGGACCTCCTTCGAGGTTTCGATTCCGTCCGTCGCGCGCGCGCGTTCGATCCGCAGGCCGTCCAACTTCTCCTTGAGCTGCTTCGCCTCTTCCCCGCCTCGCTCCGCCATCTCCTGTTCGAGTTCGTTCAGGCGTGCGACGGCTGCGTCGAAGAGCGTTCGGAGTTCGGCCTTCTGCGCCTCCAGCTTGGCCTTGTCGGCCTCGTGCTTCGCGATCTGTTCCTTCGTGCCGACGATCTGCCGCTCGATCAGTTCGCGGTTCTTGTACGCGAGTTGGGCTTTCGCGGTGGACATCCGCTCGTTCAGTTCCTTATACTTCAGCGCGCCGTCCCGGTCCGCCTCGAGCTGTTTGATCTGTTTGTCGATCTCGTCGAGGATGATTCGGATTCGTTCGAGATTCTCCTCCGTCTCCCGACGCTTTCCCTCAGCTTGGGTGATGTCGTCGTCGAACTTCGTGATCCCTGCGATGTTGTCGAGGATGCGCCGGCGCTCGATGGAGGACATCGACACGATCTTCTGGATGTCCCCCTGTTGGACGAGGTTGTAGCCTTCCGCGGAGATCCGGGCGTGGGCCAGGAGGGAGTCGAACTCGGAGAGCGAGGACTTGCGGTCATTGATGTAGAAGTACGAGTTGTAGCCACCCTCCACGGAGGGACTCAGGCCAACGTAGCGCGTGAGCTTGACCTCGTCGGCCTCGACCGGGATCTGGCGGTCTGAGTTGTCGAAGAGCAGGCTCACCTGGCACGAGTCGGCGCCTTTCTTGTCCTTCCCGCCGTTCCAGATGAGGTCGGTCAGCTTCCCGGCTCGGATCGCCTTGGAGCTTTTCGGACCCAGGACGAACAGGATCGCGTCCGCGATGTTGCTCTTGCCGGAGCCGTTCGGACCCGTGATCGCGGTGTACCCTTGGAGGAACGGGACTGTGATCTTTCGCCCGAACGACTTGAAGTTCTCCATCTGGATGCGGAGCGGGGCGTCTACTACCCATCCCATCTATATCCTTCTGGTGTCCGACGACAGTCGGACAGGCACGCGCAAGGAGGTGATGGCTATAAAAGTGTAGCGGAGACGATGGGCCCCCGAATTGACAAACTCGGTTCGAGAGGGCAGAACGGGCAGGGGACCGCCTTGGGATTCTCAACGCGTCTTTCGAGGCAAGTGACCTTGCAAATGGTCCGCGAGTCGGAGTAAGGCACGTCCGTCCATCCCGTCCAGGTATTGCGTTAGCAGGCGTTCTCGGGCTGCGGACAAAGCCTCCAACATGTTGCGGTCTCGGAGACAGGCCTGCACCGCGGTGGTGAGTTCGCCCGCACTTGCGGCAACCAACGCCGCTCCTTCGTGGCTGAGCCCCGTAGGGTCTCCTCGTCCGGAGAACGCCGCGAGGACGACGGGACGGTGGCGAGTCATCGCTTCCAGGGCGGCGGTCGAACTCTTGCAGACGATGACGGCCGGGCGCCGGAGGGTTGCGGTAAGCGTCTCGTCCCACTGGACGGTTGAAAAGCCGACGGCATCGACGAGCCGTCTTAGCCGCGACGGGTCCTCGGAGGGATGAGGACGGATGGCAATCGGAACGTTCTGTTCGTCGAGGGGCAAAAGCGCCCGCATCGCCTCCCAGCGGTCGAAGTCGCT
>VBLV01000103.1:11330-12656 GCA_005879045.1 Methanobacteriota archaeon
TCATCCAACATCGGATTGCCGATGATGATCTGGGAGTCCGGCGGCGCCCCGTGGTCGAGGTTCCATCGCATCGCGCTCTCACCCCAACAGGCATGGCGGTGTGCTACAGCGGGCATTACGTGGCTTCCGTAGAGACCCTCCCCGGTCAACCCGTGCTGGACTACGACCGTCCATGCCGGGGCGGTCCGCGCAAGGGCAGCCAAGGAGCGTCCCCACGGAGAAATGTCCTCCATCTGGAGGACGACGTGGGGTTTGAACCGTTTCAGGGCATTGCGCGCGGATCGGCTCCGCGCGAAGACGAGAGGAAGTTCCAACGACAACGCCTCCCGGAGCCGGTCGACCGCGAGGGCCTGAACCGGCGAGGGGATTTCTTCCGAATGCTCGAGGCCCAGTCGGCTCGACCAGGATGACGCGACATCGCTCGCCGCTCGGATGTCGGCTCGCGACGGATTGTTCGGCAAGATAAGTGGGAGCACGCTCACCCCAGGCAGGTGACGGGACAGCCGAGGTCGCAAGTCCTCATACAGTCGGACGGCGAGGACCCGTCGAGGACGAAGACGCATCAAACGCTCACCCACCGACGCGAGCATGGGGCCCAGCTCCGGATTCCAACGATCCTCGCTGACAAGCTCCGCGCCTCTCTCGCCGCGATCACACGGGATCCCCTCGCTTCGGCTCCATGTGGCTACGATGTCAAACAGGTCCTGAGCTTCGCAGGGATAGGCCGCCGCCTTGCGCGGTCGGGTGTCTCCGATTAGGACAAAGCGGTCGGATGATGCAACCAGCTTCGCGGCTAAGGCCATGGCCTTTTCGAACGCAACGAGTTGAAGAGCGAGCGTCCGGACCGCCAGGAACGTGAGCTGCAGTCCGGTCCGTTGCTCGATGATATCGACGCCCCGACATCCATCGAGCTGCTTGCCGACCTGCCGGTCGGTCTCCGCCAAGTCGGTCGGAGTGAGGAAGGCCTTTGTTGTGACCACGTTTTCGTTGATCCGCAGAGCGCCCTGAAAGGCGATCGGGTCGCAGGCAATGATCCGTGCCGCCGGATTTTGCAGGAGGTCTCTCGCGAGATCCCAGTCCACAGATTGGCCGGGGGCCTCGGCGACGAGGACTGTCTCCATGCGGTGCGGCATTATTACCCCGGTTTAGAGGCTTTCCCGTCAAGTCGCGGAGCCAAGTCTTTGCCGGACCTCGGGTGCATGGGCATGGATTGATTCGATTCGATCGGTGACTCGATCGATGTCTGACTCTCGCATCACGTTGTGAATCGGAAGGGAGAGGACCCGTCGGGAGGCCCGCTCCGTCACGGGCAAGGACACTGTTCGT
>VBLV01000104.1 GCA_005879045.1 Methanobacteriota archaeon
ACGTCTACACGGCGGGGTCAAAGACCGCGCTGGTGAACGAACGTCCCGAGGCGCGACACTACTACCTCGGCGACCGATGCGACGACTCTGACCTCCCGACCCAGGTCTGTTATGTGACGTTCTCCCGGTCGAAGGACATCATCCTGCAGGAGCTTGCGACGTCGTTCAACGGCGACTACTACCGCGCGTTTCGGGATCACACGGTGTTCAAGGACTTCTCGAGCGTCTACTTCCGACACAGCGTGGTGCCCGCTGCGTGGACGAACGAAGACGACGTGTTCGATCGCCCATCCACGAATATCCTGGAGGAACTCGTGGCCTTCTTAGACGAGAATGCCCACGACTCGATGGTCGTCATCGATTCCCTCACGGACCTCGCGATCTCGGACATCGTCGAGATCAAGGACCTCGTGACGACGATCAAAGGTCTCCAGCGAGTCGCGAAGCGATGGAACGGGCTCGTGTACCTCTTGCTCACGCGGGGAATTCTCGAACGGCGGCATGAATCGCTGCTGATGGACAGCACCGATGGCTGCCTCGTGTTCGAGTGGCGGACCTCGGCCAGGTCGAGCACGCGCCAGCGATACATGTACCTCGAGAAGTTCACGGGCGTGTTGCCGCACCTGCCGCGCGACAAGATCGCCCGGTTTCCCACGATGGTCTCCTCAAATCACGGTCTCGTCGTCGTGTACATGGAACGGATCTCCTGAGGTGAGACAATCGGCGAAACGGAGGCAGCACCGGCCGCGACGGACGCGGGAGAGGGCGGACATCCGAGCGGATTCGTGCTCACGGGCATCGATGGCCTCGATGAGATGCTCGGTCGCGGCGTGCCGACGGGGCACATCATCACGGTCCTCGGTTCTTTCGGGACCGGGAAGACGACGTTCGCGCTGCAGTTCTTGATGCAGGGTTTGATCAACGGGGAGAAGGCCATCTTCATCTCCCTCGAGGAAGATCCCGAATCCGTCATCGCAAACGCCGCGTCGTTCGGCTGGGACTTGCCAACCTACATCAAGGGGAAAAAACTCCACATCGTGAAGCTCGAGCCCGCGGACGCGAAGACGACCGTCACAAGGATTCGCTCCGAGCTCCCGGACTTCATCAAGCGAAGTGGCGCCTCGCGGGTGGCGATCGATTCGATCAGTCTGTTGAACATGCTCTTCGCGGACGACAAAGAGCGCCGCGAGAAGCTGTTCGCGCTTTGCAAGCAGCTTAAGTCGACCGAAGCGACGTGCATCTTCACCGCCGAGGTGAAGGACGATAATCCCCGGTCCTCGCGGGACGGTCTCGTCGAGTACGTCTCCGACGGCGTGATCGGGCTCCGGTTCAACGAACGGGACAATGGCGAGGTCCAGCTCGTCATGCAAGTAATCAAGATGCGACGGCTCAAGCACCCTCGTTCCGTGAAACCGTACAGCATCACGGACCAGGGACTCGAGGTCCACGGAGACATGGAAGTCTTCTGAGTGCTTACCGGACCAGGTCCCAGCCGCAGAAGAGCATAAATATCCGCATCGACTCCGGACGATGGCCGCCCTCGTGAAGCTCGTTGTTTTCGACCTAGAGAACACCCTGATTTTCAACGAGTTCCTCCCCGAACTCGCGGCGATTGTCGGGAAGGAGGCGGAGGTCGCCGCCATTACCCGCGCGGGAATCGATGGCCAGATCGACTGGGAGAACGGATTCCGCGCGCGGGCCGAGCGGCTCCGAGGACTCACCCAGGCCCAGGTCCTCCGGGCGGCCCGGCAGCTCCGGCCGGTGCCCGGGGCGAAGGAGTTCGTCGACTGGCTGCGGGCGCAGGCGAGCAAGGTCGTGCTGGTCACCGGCGGCCCTCGGGAGGTGGCGGAGTCGGCCCTTGAACTGTTCGAAGCGGACGCGGCGTTCAGCAACGAATTCCACTATGAGGACGGGCGTTTCACGGGCAGCGTCACGGTCCATGTCAGTCCACAGAGCAAAGGGGAGATCGTGCGAGAGCTTGCGACGAAGTGGAGAATCGAGAAGGACGAGATCGTCGCGGTCGGGGACGGCGTCATGGATGTCCCTCTGCTCTCCGAGGCGGGACTGCGGCTCGCCATCAACTCCGAAGGCAAGCTGAAAGACCATGTGGACTTCGAAACCTCGGACTTCCGCGAGGCGCAGCGTTGGCTGGCCCGCCAGATGGCCGACCGGCCGGCGAAATCAGGCCAGAACGATTAAGCCGGGACAGGGTCCAGGGGTCTCCGTGCGAGTCGGTATCGTTGTCTTCGACGGTGTCGAGGAGCTCGACGCGGTCGGCGTGTATGAGGTCCTCGCGAAGGCGAAGCAAATTCACCCGCAGCTCGACCTCACGGTCCGCTTCCGCGCCATGAAGGAGCTGGTCACCGGTGCACTCGGGATGAAGTTCCTCGCCCACGAAGTCCACCACGAACTTTCCGACCTCGATCTGGTGATCGTCCCGGGGGGGGCCGGGCGTACCGAGGTCATCCAAGATCACGAGTTCCTGAAGCGGCTCCTCGACTTCGGAACGGAGAAGCCGATTGCCAGTGTGTGCACGGGCGCGCTGATCCTGAGTGCCGCGGGACTCCTCGCTGGACGGAAGGCGACCACCCACCAAAGCGCGCGGGACGAACTCGGCGCGGTCGCGGACATCGTCGAGGCTCGCGTGGTAGAAGACGGCATGGTGACCACCGCGGGTGGTGTCACAGCCTCCATCGATCTTGGGTTGCATCTCCTCGAGAAACACTTCGGCCCCGAGCTCGCGCGCGAGGTCGAGGAGCGAATCGAATATCAGCGCCCCCTGTGACACCTGAGCGGACGTCCGATGCGATGTCGTCCCATCATTAGACACGTGACTCCTCTGCAGGCCAACCTTGAGAGGCGCTCGGGTCGGGTTCACCCAAACCCCTAAGTGGTCTCGTTCATCTCTTGGCCCGCGGGCGGGAGGCGCCATGCGATTCCTCCGAAAAGGCAAGGTGAAGGAGGTCTACGAGGTCTCTGAGGGCGAACTCGAGTTCGTCTTCACGGACCAGATCAGCGTGTTCGACAAAGTAATCCCGACGCTCATTCCGTACAAGGGAGAAACGCTGTGCCGCACGTCGGCCCACTGGTTCAAGGTCGTCCAGGCCCTCGGCGTTCGCACGCACTTCCTCAAGGTCATGGACGGAAACCGGATGCGGGTACGCCGGGTCCAGGTCATCCCGGACTACGATCGCATCACCCCATCCACCCGCAGCTTCCTGATCCCGCTCGAGGTCATCGCCCGATACTACGTGGCCGGTTCGTTCCACGATCGAATCCAAGCGGGAAAAATCCAACCGGAGTCGGTTGGGTTCCCGCGAGGTCATGCGCCGAAGTACGGAGAACCGCTCCCGCGGCCGTTCGTCGAAGTGACGACGAAGTTGGAGAAGGTGGACCGCGAGCTCACGGAAGACGAGGCGTTGAAGATCTCGAAGCTGAGCCGGGTGGAGTTCGACGATCTCGTGCGGACGGTCCTCAAGATCGATGAACGACTCAACATGGAAGTCCGGAAACGCGGCTTGATCCATGTGGACGGCAAGAAGGAGTTCGCGATGGACGACGAGCGGCGCCTGATGCTGGTGGACACGTTCGGCACCGCGGATGAGGACCGGTTCTGGGATCTCGAGGCGTACGAGACCGGGCAGCAGGTCGAGCTGAGCAAGGAATTCGTCCGTCAGTACTACCGCAAGATCGGGTACCACCAGGCCCTCATGGATGCACGGACGGCCGGCAAGCCGGAGCCCGACATCCCGCCTCTTCCGGCCGACGTGGCAAAGCGAGTGAGCAATCTGTACGTCAGCCTTTTCGAGCGTCTCACCGGAGAGACGTTTCATCAGGATGCATTTTGAGAAAACACGGAACAAAGTCTTTTAGTGAAAGCGGTGATACATCACGCGGTCGGGGTCTCCAGCATGGAGCTAAGTGTTTACGTCGACGGCAAGTTCTATCCGCAGTCCGAGGCGAAGGTCAGCGTGTTCGACCATGGCCTCCTCTACGGCGACGGCGTTTTCGAAGGGATCCGCGCCTACAACGGCCGAGTCTTCAAGCTGGACCGCCACCTCGACCGGCTGTACCACTCGGCCAAGGCCATCGACCTGAAAATCCCGCACACGAAGGAGGAGATGGCGAACATCATCCTCGAGACGTGCCGGCGGAACGACATCCGCGAAGGATACATCCGGCCCGTGATCACGAGGGGCAAGGGGGATCTCGGCCTCGACCCGCGGAAGTGCAAGAGCGGGCCGAGCGTGGTCGTGATTGCACAGCCGGGCATCTCCTTGTACGGCAAGGTGTACGAGCGGGGCCTGAAAGTGGTGACTTCCTCGTACCGGCGCGTGCCGCCCCAGAGCTTGAGCCCGTCGATCAAGTCGCTGAACTACCTGAACAACATCATGGCCCGGGTCGAGGCGAACCAGTACGGCGCCGACGAGGCCTTGATGCTCGACATCCACGGATACGTGTCGGAGGCGACCGCGGA
>VBLV01000316.1 GCA_005879045.1 Methanobacteriota archaeon
GGAGGCGTACGAGGCCCTCGTCGAGGACATCGTCGTGGCGGCAGAAATCGAGACGACGATGCGCCGGCTGATCGAGGAGATCGAGAAGGTGAAACGACGCGTGAACGCCCTCGAGTACCGCGTGATCCCGGAGCTCAAGTCGACCGAGGCGTTCATCCGGCAACGGCTCGAGGAGATGGAGCGGGACAACTTCATGCGCCTGAAGCGGTTCAAGGCGACGTGATGGAACGCTTCGCCGCCGCGTGGGACGATCCCGCCCGCCGGGCGATGATCTTACGGCGGCTGTGGCTGGTGTCGACGGGCTTCACGCTGTTCGGGTTCGCGGTCATGTTCTATCTGATCTGGGCGTCCCACTAGCGGTCGGGGCGGTCAACTCGCCCGTGGTCCGCGCTCCCGCACGGGCCGGTAGCGGAGGCGAGAGACGAATCGGTCGGAGAACTCCTTCAGTCCCGCGAGATCTTGCGGGTCCCCACTCCATCGTGCGAAGACCTCACCGAACTTGCGCTCGAGGTCGTCCATGAACCTGCGCAGGTCCTTCTCAGACCACCGCGGCACTCGCCCGGAGTAGACCGCGGCGAGGTAGGCGTTCTCTCCACGCTGGATCGATCAACGCCGTCTTCCCGCCAAGCTCGAAACGCCGAAGGTTGCCGTTCTCCTCTCGGTCGAAATCTGTCAGGAAGCTGAGGATTGCCGTGAGCATCGCCGACAGGATGTCCTCATCGCGGTCCGCTCGCATTCGCCGCGTATTGTGCATCATGAGACGGCCTTCCTTCGAAACCAAGAAGACGTCGTCGATGGCGAACATCCGGCGAACCGTGAATGTGTATCCGACGTATCCCAGAACCGACGCGGTCAACGCCGCCAGCAGGTACGGCATATAGGGGATCGCAGCAACATCCCACCAATCGGTCGGCCGAAGTTGATAGACGAGGTCGACCTGTTCAAGGGTCGGCGAGACGAGTCCGTCGCTGGTCGCTAGGGTTGCATTCCATTTGATCGAAGCGGCGCTGACGGTCCTCGAGAGATCGCTACCCGGGATCAAGGACTGCCAATAGCTCCCGCTCCCGTCGCCGAACGCGAACGAGACGGTGCTGCCGGGGGACGCTGCCCAGATGGCGTTGAGGGTCCGCCATAGAAACGGCTTGTCAGCTTCCGGAATGGAGAATACCGAGGAGACGAGAAAACCCTGAGGCGCGCGGTGGCGAGTCTCGATGTCCATGCTGTGGACCACCGGAGTGCGACTCGCATTTGCCGTCATCAGGTCGACACGCACTTGGATGAAGGCGGCCCCCGGGAGGGTGAGTGCATAGGTCCCGCTCCCGCCCCATACTTGCCAGGCACTCCACGTTGCGCTCCCGGGATTTGTATTGTTGCCCGACCGGAGGGCGGTCTGCACGGCCGTCGATCCGGTCAGTGAAACAGACCAGGCGACCTGGAACAATTC
>VBLV01000085.1 GCA_005879045.1 Methanobacteriota archaeon
CGAATTCGGCCCGCTGATAATTGAAAAGCCAGATTCATGTCGCTCCGACCGTTTCTGGAGATGCGGAGAACATGCGCGTCCGAAACCGATTCCCCCGGGAAGCAACCGCGGCTCTCCATCGGTTCGCTTGGATGTTCTTGAGTCTCTATGGCGCCACCTCCATCGCCCTGTGGGCATTTTCCGTGACCGGATTCGGATTCGTCGGCCCGGTGACCGCATACACCGTGGAAATTTCTCTGACTATCGCCCTGGCATTCGGCGGGCTTTATGCGGCCGCGTCCGCTCTAAGGCCGTCGAGAAGGGACGAACTTCCCGCGCCGCGCTAGCGGCCTTACGTCTTCCTGTCGGCTCCATAGCGAAATAAGGCGACAGCCATACTCGTCAGGTGGCACGCGGCCGGATCACCCTCGGCCTCTACAATTCGTACGACCCGGTTCGCTTCGCCGAGGCGCACCGCCGAGCGATCGCGCGCGCGGCACCGATCGCTCTCGCCTTCGATGCGAACCTCGCCACGTTCGGGTTCCCATTCGAGAAGGAGCTCGGCACGCCGGAGGACGTCCACGACGAGCATCGGGGAAGCGGGGAAGTATCTGCGGGAGTTAGCGCATCTCGGCCGCTTCCAGACATTCGAGTTCCCGAAGCGAGGGTTCCCGCCCCAACTGGGCGAAGCGATCGTGACCACGAACCGACCGGATCCGAAGAAGAGGAGCACCGCGGCCTTCTTGGCCGGGCTCCTGAAGCGCGGGACGTCGATCCTGCTCGTCTTCGGACTGGGACCGCGGGGCCTCGATGACCGCGACGTGTATCCCCTCGGCCGCTACCATTTCGATCTCACCGGGCGAGGCCTGTCCCTGGAGACGGCGACCGCGATCGGCGCAGCGCCGGCGCTAATCGCGGCCCATTTGCCGGACTGAACGCGCCTGCAGGGGGCGCCTGAGGGTACCGCGTTGTTGGTGCCTACCTGTATTCTTATATACGCCGGAACCGTCGGAACGCCGGGCCATGCCTCGCTTCGAAGCCGAACTCTGCGACAACATTCTCCTCGGAAGCCAGGCTCGGCTTCCGACGCGCTACGGGAACTTCCGGATCCACGCCTTCGTCTGCCCATTCACCGGCGAAGAGCACGTGGCGCTCGTGAAAGGGAACGTCGCGGGGAAGCCCGACGTCCTTGTGCGCCTCCACTCCGAATGCGTGACGGGCGATGTCTTCGGTTCTGAGCGGTGCGACTGCGGCCAGCAACTCGATGCCGCGATGAAGCGAATCGGGGGAGCCTCGCAAGGCGTCCTCTTGTACCTCGCCCAGGAGGGCCGCGGCATCGGGATCGTGAACAAGGTCGCGGCGTATCACCTCCAGGACCACGGTCTCGACACGGTCGATGCGAACCGAGTCCTCGGCTTCCCGGCGGATCTGCGGAGTTACAAGTGTGCCGCCTGCATGCTTCGGGTCCTCGGGGTGACGTCGATCCAGCTCATGACGAACAACCCCGCGAAGATCGAGGAGCTCCGCGCGTACGGTGTCCAGGTGACGAAACGCCTTCCGCTCCAGGTGCCCGCCACCGCGACGAACGTTCGTTACTTGCGATCGAAAAAGGAGCGCCTCCGGCACCTGCTCACGACGCCGACGGTCCGCCCAGCTCGATCGACGCGACGACCCGATCCGCCGTGATCGTCTCGCCCTCCGCGACGGCGACCTGGCGCACCACGCCGTCTCCCGGCGCCGGAATCTCATTCTGCATCTTCATCGCCTCCAAGATCACGAGCGTCTGGCCGCGGTGGACCCGAGTTCCTGCCGCGACCGCCACCCGCACGACGCGGCCGGGCATCGATGAGCGAACGTCCACGACCGCACCCTCACCGACAGCGCGACCCTCGACCGCAACGCCTTTGTCCTCCGAGATATCGGCAATCCGCAGACGGTGGACTTCATCATCGAGGATCACCTGGTTTCCGTGGATTCGAAGGCGATATCGTTCCGCGCCGATTCGAACGTCGACGACGTCCGCACCGGGTCGCGCCCGGGCCCGATACGTTGCGCCTTCAATCCGGATGACGAAACCTCGGCCGGTCGCTTCGACCTCGATATCGCGACGCTCACCATCGACGTCGAGGCGAAACCGCATGGCCACCTCCCGAAAGCCGCTCCCGCCGCCCCGCCAGCGCCCACCTCGCGACCGAGGGCCGCTCGAGCGGGAATGTCGCCCCGCGGGCCAACTGACCGCTCGCGACGAGGGCTGCGGCAATCGCGGCGACGCGTTCCTCCCATGGGCCGCGACTCCGAAGGCGGGTAGCAATCCGCAAGTCCGCGACCATCGTCGTCCACAGGTCCCCGCGGACGAACTCTCGCCGCTGGAGGAGCTCGCGGTGGAACGGAAGGTTCGTCAGCACGCCTCGAATCTCGTACGCGTCGATGCTTCGCCGCATTCGTTCGATCGCCTGCCCCCGATTCCGAGCGTGGACGATCAACTTCGCAATGAGCGGGTCATAGTACGGTGGGACGACGGAGCCTGCCGCGACGCTGCTATCGATCCGGACACCTGAGCCGGTCGGTTCGCCATAGCCGACGACGCGACCCGGAGACGGAAGGAAATTGCGGATCGGATCTTCGGCGTTGATGCGGCATTCAATCGCGTGCCCATGGCGGGTGAGTTCCGCCTGGGAGACCTCGAGGCCATCCCCCGCCGCGATCCGGATTTGCTGTCTCACCAAGTCCACCCCGGTCACCATTTCCGTGATTGGATGCTCCACCTGGAGCCGGGCGTTGACCTCGTTGAACGTGAAGCGGCCGTCGTGCAGTAGGAACTCGACCGTGCCGGCATTGCGATACCCAAGGCCGCGGAGTCCCCGCACCGCGGTGTCGATCAAGCGGGCACGGAGGCTTCGTCCCACGGCGGGCGACGGCGTCTCCTCGACGAGCTTCTGATGACGACGCTGGACGCTGCACTCCCGCTCGACGAACCCTACGCCGCCCCGCGAGTCGAGCAAGACCTGGACCTCCACGTGGCGGGCCCGCCGCAGGTACTTCTCGACGAACAGATCGCCATTTCCGAAATTTGCAAGCGCTACACTGCGGGCCGACTCGAAGGCCGACGCGAGGTCCGCCGGTCGATCGACCCGGGACATCCCGATCCCACCGCCACCCGCGGTCGCTTTGAAGAGCACCGGGTACCCGATCTCGGCCGCGACGGCCCGGGCCTCCTCGACCGATTCGAGCGGTCGGTCCACGCCCTCGGTGACGGGCACTCCGAGGCGAGCCATCGACTGTCTCGCGGCAATCTTGTCGCCCGACAGCGCCATCGCGTCGGGCGGCGGACCGACGAAAACCAGGCCCTCCTCGGAACAACGCCTCGCGAACGTTGGATTCTCCGAGAGGAACCCGTAGCCGGGATGGATCGCATCGGCGCGGGAGTCGTGAGCCGCCTGCACGATATGTGCGATGTTGAGGTAGCTGTCCGCGGGGAGCGGACCTCCGACCGGCACTGTCTCGTCCATCGCCAATCGATGCAACGCGCCCTGATCCGCCTCGGAGTACACCCCGATGCAGCGGATCCCCATCTCCCGAGCGGTCCGGGCCACGCGGATCGCGATCTCGCCCCGATTCGCGATGAGGAGCCGTCGGAACATTCGGTCCCCATCACAACGGGATATTGCCGTGCTTCTTCGGCGGCCGGGTCTCTCGCTTCGTGCGGAGGACGGTGAAGGCGTTGATCACGCGGGGCCGGGTCTCCGACGGCTCGATGACGTCATCGAGGTAGCCCATCCGCGCGGCAATGTACGGGTTCGCGAACCGATCCCGATATTCGCGCACGAGCTCCTTCTCCCGGCCCTTGGGATCCTTCGAGTCCTCAATCTCCTTCTTGAAGATGATCTGGACCGCGCCTTCCGGACCCATGACCGCCAGCTCGGCGGATGGCCAGGCGAAGTTGAAGTCCCCCCGGATGTGCTTCGAACACATGACGTCATACGCGCCGCCGTACGCTTTCCTCGTGATCACGGTGACCTTCGGGACGGTGGCCTCGCTGAAAGCAAACAAGAGCTTCGCCCCGTTCCGGATGATCCCGCCGTACTCCTGTTCCACCCCAGGAAGGAAACCGGGTACGTCGACGAAGGTGAGGAGCGGGATGTTGAAGCAGTCGCAGAACCGGACGAAGCGAGCCGCCTTGGTCGACGAGTTGATGTCCAGGGTTCCGGCGAGGACCTTCGGTTGGTTCCCGACAACGCCGACGGGCCGGCCCTCCAGGCGGGCGAAGCCCACCACGATGTTCTGCGCCCAATCGGCGTGGACCTCGAGCCACGAGTCGCGGTCCACGACCCGACCGATCACATCCCGAATGTCGTATGGCTTGTCGGGCTCCTTCGGGACGACCCCGGACAACTCCGGATCCATCCGGTTCGGCTCGTCGTCACTCGCGACCATCGGAGGATCGTCCACGTTATTCGAGGGCAGGTAGCTCAACACGTTCCGGATCAGTCGAAGAGCGGCTTTCTCATCCGACGCAGCGAAGTGCGCGACGCCACTCTTGGAGGCATGGGCCGTCGCGCCACCGAGTTCCTCGAACGAGACGTCTTCCCCGGTGACCGCTTTGATCACCTCGGGCCCCGTGATGAACATGTTCGAGGTCCCTTTCGCCATGATGATGAAGTCCGTCATCGCGGGGCTGTATACCGCGCCGCCGGCACAAGGCCCGAGGATCGCGCTGATCTGCGGGATGACCCCCGATGCGAGCACGTTCCGGAAGAAGATCTCCGCGTAGCCGCCGAGGCTGATGACGCCCTCTTGAATCCGAGCGCCTCCGCTGTCGTTCAGGCCGATCACCGGAGCGCCGACCTTCATGGCCGTGTCCATGATCTTGACAATCTTGTTCGCGTGCATCTCCCCGAGGCTGCCGCCGAAGACGGTGAAGTCCTGGGAGAAGACGAAGACGATCCGGCCGTCGATCGTTCCGTGGCCCGTCACCACGCCGTCGCCCGGGAACCGCTTGGCGTCCATCCCGAACTCCGTCGTGCGGTGTTCGACGAAGGCGTCCGTTTCGACGAAACTGCCGGGATCGAGCAGGAGCTCGACCCGTTCGCGGGCGGTCAGCTTCCCCTTTGCGTGTTGCGCTTGGATCCGATCCTTGCCCCCGCCTTGTTTGGCAAGGGCCTTCCTACGGCGCAGATCGTCCACGCGCTCATCGCCCACCATGGCGCCGCCGAACGCGGCACGTGTCATTAATCCTTCGCGCGTCGGCCTCGGGAGTCAAGGAGAGCGGCGCCTCGGTGGCGCGTCCCTCCATCGGAGCTGGCGTCGTGGGAGGCCGAATCCTTCACCAGGTCACTTGAGGATCTCGAGGGTTCCTTCGAAGAACTCGTGCTTCGCTCCTTGGTCGTCCGCGATCACGAGCGCACCGTTCGTCGCGATGTCGTACGCCTTGCCGATCACGCGGTCCTTCCCGATCGTCGCGGAGACCCGCTTCCCGATCGTCGTGCATTGCCCGCGGTAGTCCTTCAGGAGGAATTCGATCCGGGTGTTGCGGTACCGCGAATACAGGTCGTCGAGTTGGTTCAAGAGATAATCGAGGAATTCTTCGTTCGCGACGAAGAGGCTCACCTCCCGCTTCAGCGTCGTGGCCCTCGGCTGGACTTCTGCGGGGAGCTTGTCCAGATCCACGTTCGTGTTCACGCCGATGCCCACGACGACGTGGTACACGTCGTGCCGGTAGACGCCCTCGGAGAGGATGCCCGCGATCTTCCGGTGCTGGTACACCGCGTCGTTCGGATATTTCAGGCCCGCGAACACGCCGAAGTGCCGGAGCGCTTTCACCACGGGCATGCCGACGAGGAGGCCGAGGACCCACGAGGCGTACAGCCCGCCCAGAGGCGAGGCCCATGCCCGGCCGTGTCGTCCGCGACCCGCGGCTTGTCGGTCCGCCCAGGCGACGAGGCCTTCCTCCACGTCCGAGTCGAGGAGTTCCTTCGCGGTCTCGTTCGTCGACTCGACCGCGTCGAAGTGGAGGATGGTCCGACCGACGATCTTGCGATTCGCGTCGTGAACCTCGCCGATCTTCAACGCGAGTCGGACGAGCGCGGAGATATTTCAACGTGCGCGTCAGGAGGCCGTCTGCGCAGGGGAGGGCCTCGCGACTTTCGCCAAGTCCTGGCTCCGGAGGAAGCCTTCGAACATCACCGCAATCCCGACGAGTTCTCCGACATACAAGGCCCAGGAAATGTTGAATCGGGCGAGGGATCCGCCAGCGGCGATAATCAGCGCTCCGATCCCGATCCACAAGTTGAACGACAGCCGAGATCGCCAGTACGAGTATGCAGCGACCCCGATCAGGGCGACGCTTCCGGGGACCGTGAACAGGGGCGAGAAAATCCGCACGTTGTCGGGCAGTGCCGTTCCAGCGACCGGAATCGCGGAGGCGAGTGCGTCCGTGTTGACGGTCGCCCCGGCGACGGCCGCGGCGAACCCCGCGAAGATCACCGCGGTATATAGGGCGAACCCGACGCCCGCGCGGCGGTGGACGAGGAACACGGAGCCGATTCCCAGGACCGCGACGAGGGGCGCTGCTACGAGATAGTAGATCTTGTACACGGTGACGGACCATCCGTACGCTTCGGCCAGAAACTGGGTGAACGCCGCGATCGCGTACAGACCTAATCCCAACGACCAGGCCAACTGGTACGGTCTCCGTCGACCCAGCCATTGCGCCAACACGAGGGACGCGAACGCGAGACTGATTACCGTGGCGCCGAGCGAAATCGCGGCGCCCTCGAAACTCATCGCCCGCGCACACCGGGACGGCTCGGATAAACCTTCTTCGCGGCGGTCAGCCTAATCCCGCTGACTCCGACGGGTCCGCGCCCGAGGTTCCTCGACGAGTTCGAGGAGGACGCCGTGGAGCGACCGAGGGTGGACGAACGCGACGAGCCGTCCCTCCGAGCCGCGCCGGGGCTCCGCGTCGACGAGCTCGAATCCCCCTTGCCGCAGCCGGGTCATCTCCTGGCGAATGTCCTCGCACGCGAACGCGAGATGATGAAGTCCCTCTCCCCGCCGCTCGATGAACCGCGCGATCATGCCGTCGGGCTGAAGGGACTCGAGGAGCTCGACGCGAACGGCCCCCGACCGGAGGAAGGCCACGCGGACGCCCTGCGAGGGCACCTCTTGCGTAACGTCCGGGTCGAGACCGAGGCGCCGATATCCTTCGAGCGCCTCCTGGAGGCTCTTCACCGCAATGCCGACGTGGTGGGCAGGTCCGATCATACTTCTTGCCTCGGCTTGTACGTGCCGAAGACCGTCCGCAAGACGTCGCTGATCTCACCCAGCGTCGCCTTGGCTCGGACCGAATCCAAGATCGCCGGCACCAGGTTCCCGTCGGACCGGGCTTCGTCCTCGAGGCGGTGGAGATGCGAGTCGACCTCCCCCGGGCTGCGCTTCGCCCGAAAGGCGCGCACCCGCCGGACGCGTTCCGGTTCGAGACGCGGGTCCGGCTTCGGGAGCGGGACTCGCTCTTCCCCCTCGACGTAGGCATTCACCCCGACGATCATCCGCTCGCCGCGCTCGAGCTCGACTTGGACCCGGTACGCCGAATCCGCGATCTGGCGCTGGACCCAACCGGTCTCGATCGCCTTGAGCATCCCGCCGCGGCGGTCCGTCTCCCGGATCAAGTCGGCCGCCTCCGCCTCCAGGCGGTCCGTGAGCGATTCGATCGTGAACGAACCGCCGACCGGATCGA
>VBLV01000086.1 GCA_005879045.1 Methanobacteriota archaeon
CGCCTTCACCGTGACCGGCGCCAGCAGCAACCGGTACGAGCTCGACGTCTCCGTCCTATTCGAAACCCCGTGGCGAGTCTACCTCTGAACCATGGAAGCCCTTTGCAATTTGGCGTCTCACGGCGGAAGGGTGATAACGGCCGCATCCGCTCGCGGTGGCGGAGCGAGATCGAATGTCCTTCGCCATCGAGGGGATTGTCTGGTATTCGCAAGACCTGGATCGAGCGAGGGCGTTCTACCGAGACGTCCTCGGCTTGCCGCTCCTCCTCGACGAAGGCCACGTCATCCACTTCGACGCGGGGACGGTTCGGCTCGCCATCCATCGATGCCCGCCCGGAGAGGGTCGCGAGGCCCCCGAAGGTTTCCTCGTTTTCGGGGTGGACGACGTCCTCGCCACGTGCGAGGAATTGGGCAAACGCGGAGCGGTGTTCCTGGGAGCCCCCACACAGCGACCATACGGTCGGGTAGCGTACCTGCACGACCCGGAAGGGCATGAGATCGGTCTGTTGGAGGAACCTCGTCGAGGCACGGAAGGCCATCAACGGGTGGCCCCGCTCGTCGATCGATACGAGCGCGTGATCGAAAAGCTCGCCCGGTGAAATCGCGACTCGCAAGACCTTTAGGTTCCGCGTCCATGTCTAGAACGATGGTCGAGACCGCGGTCGTCCTCCTGTCGGGCGGGATGGACTCGGCGACCGCCCTCGCGATGACAATCAAGGAGGGCCATCGCGTCATCAGCCTCACGTTCGACTATGGCCAACGTCATCGGAAGGAGATCGACGCAGCGAACGGCGTCGCGAAACACTTTCGAGTCGCCGACCACCGGGTCGCGTCAATCGATCTCGAGGCGATTGGAGGTTCGGCCCTCACGGACCGTCGGATCGCGGTGCCGAGGAAACGCAGCCTCGAGGCGATCGGTCAAGGCGTCCCGATCACGTACGTTCCCGCGCGCAACTCGATCTTCCTCAGCTACGCGCTCGCCCTTGCGGAATCGAACGGCGCGGAGGCGATCGTCATTGCAGCGAATTCGATCGATTACTCGGGCTATGTCGATTGCCGACCGGAGTTCTACGCGGCCTTCCAGGAGGTCGCCCGGCTTGGCACGCAACGCGGCGTCGACGGGGACGTCATCGAGATTCGCACCCCGCTGATTCGGATGTCGAAGGCGGACATCGTCCGCAGGGGAGAGGAACTCGGTGTGCCGTGGGCCCTCACGTGGTCCTGCTACCTCGGCGGGGCGAAGGCGTGCGGCGTCTGCGACTCGTGCCAGCTCCGGCTCAAAGGATTCCGCGAAGCCGGCGTGAAGGATCCGCTGACGTACGCCTCGCGCCGGGGACGCGCGGCGAACGCTTAAGAGGCCACGGGCTCATCGGAAGCCCGATGGAGGCCCCGGCCACCGTCGCCTCACGCAAAGGGAACGAATTCCTCCTGAGCGAGTGCTACGTGTCGGTCCAGGGCGAAAGCTCCCTCGTCGGCCTCCCGACGATCTTCGTGCGCCTGTACACGTGCAACCTCCGCTGCCGTTGGTGTGACTCCATGCACGCGGTCGAGGGCGGGGACTTCACGCGGATCGGCGTCGACGCGACGGTGAAGAAGATCCTCGGCCTCGCGGGCGACCTTGAGTCCGACGCCCGGGGGATCCGGAACCTGTGCTGGACCGGCGGCGAACCGTTGCTCCAGGGCGAGTCGATCGCCCACGCGATCGAACGCCTTCCCGAGACCTTCGCCCATTCGATTGAGACGGACGGCGAGATCGACCTGACGACGTTCGACGCGCTCGTGCCGGACCAACGGGCGTCCGGCCGCGTGCGATACGTGATGGACGTGAAGTGCCCCGGGTCTGGGATGGTCGCGAACAAGGCGTACGCGAACCTCGAACGCCTTCGGGAGCACGACGAGGTGAAGTTCGTCCTACTCGATCGCGCGGATTACGAATTCGCGAAGGGCGTCCTGTCGAAGGTCGACACGAGGGCTCGGACGGTCCTCTTCTCTCCCGCGACGCCGGCGCACCACGTTTCGCGCGGGCTGGAGCCCAGACAGCTCGCGTCGTGGATCCTCGAGGAGCGCTTGCCCGTTCGGCTCCAGCTCCAGCTGCACAAACTCATCTGGCCCGGCCGCGAGCGCGGAATCTAGTCGGTGCCGTCGCGTTGAGCGCGGAGGGGACACACGACACCGGAGGACTTTCATCTTCGAGCGCGTTTGGCCTCTTCGTGCGGTACGAGGAAATCGATCACACCGCGGACGTCGGCATCCGCGCCTATGGCCGCACCGTGGACGAACTTTTCGCGAACGCGGCCGAGGGCATGTTCAGTCTCATCGCGGAGCTTGCGACCGTGAAGCCGGTCGGAGAGGTCGAGGTCCGCCTGGAGGCGGACGACCTGCCGACGCTCCTCCTTCGATGGTTGTCAGAACTCCTGTACGTCCACGAGACGCAGCGGCTCCTGTTCTCGTCGTTCGAGGCACACGTGGTCGGGACGTCCCTGGAGGGTCGCGCTCGGGGCGAGGCGATCGACAAGAAGCGGCACGAGCTGAGGCTCGTGATCAAGGCCGTGACGCGGCACGGATTGACCGTGGATCCGGATAAACGGATCGCCGAGGTCGTCTTCGACATCTAGGGCGGACCATGGCGATCAAGGGCGTGACGTTTGACTGGTGGGGGACGGTCGTAGAGATCCCGGCGGTCCGAGACATCTACGACGAAACCATGCGGGAGATCCGCGTCGACCGGGTCGCGAAGGGCCTCGAGGAAGCGGGCGTTCGGGTGAATCGAACGCTCCTGTGGAGCGCGTACGACGCCCAGACGGACCTCCTCCTTCGGACATGGAACGATCTCCAAGATCTTTCGGTGGAGGAACAGACTCGGGCCTATCTCGGATTACTCGGAGTGGGTGAGGGCCGAGAGGATCTTGTCCGGACCCTTCAGGAGGCCTTCGGTTCCGCGATCGAGGCCCGACTGCCGGTTCTCTATCCGGACATCGGGGGGACGTTGCGCGCCCTCCGAGACCGAGGATACCGCACGGGTCTCATCTCGAACACCGGCCGGACCGGGGGCCGTTTCCTTCGTCCGGTCCAAGACCGCCTGGGGATCGGCGGATCCTTTGACGTCCGGATTTTCTCCGACGAGGTCGGCGTCCGGAAACCGAATCGGGCCATTTTCCAGGCCGCTCTCGACAAACTCTCCCTAGCCCCGGAGGAGGTCGTCCATGTGGGGGATGATGTCGTCGCCGACGTCGCCGGAGCGAAGTCGATCGGCATGCGGGCGGTGTGGTTCAACACGGGATTCTGGAAAGACGCGAAGGCGGACAGGGCCGATGCGGAGATCCGCGGCCATGCCGAACTCCCGCCGCTCCTGGAGAAGTGGCGATGAAGGCGACCGCGGTGGCCCATCCGATCCAGGGTCTCATCAAATACCACGGCCTCGCCGACCCCGTCCTCCGGCTCCCGTTCCACGATTCGATCAGCGTCTGCACGGCGCCGCTGACCAGCCGGACGACGGTGGAGTTCGGCGGCGTCGCCCGGGACACCGCGACGATCGACGGGCGGGACGTGAACCCGCGGGACATGGAGCGCATCCGCGCGGTCGTCGACCCGATCCGGGGCCGCGCCTCGATCCGCGAGCCGTTCCGGATGGCGAGCGAGAACGACTTCCCCTCGAACATCGGACTGGGCGCGAGCGCCTCCGGATTCGCCGCGCTCGCGACGGCGGCCGTCCATGCGGCGGGCCTGCGCCTGACCGACGAAGAGATCTCGCGTTTCGCGCGCCGCGGCGCGGGCTCCGCGACCCGATCCGTGACCGGCGGATTCAGCAAGTGGAAGATGGGGCTGACGGACGAAGACTCGTACTCGGTCCAGCTGGCCCGCGTCGACCTGCGGATGGCGATGATCGTGGCCCTCGTGCCCGCGTTCAAGCAGACGGACGACGCGCACCGCGAGGCCCTCACGTCCCCGTTCTTCCACGCCCGCCTGGCCGAGATGCCGCGCCTGATCGCCGAGATGGAACTCGCGATCCGGAGGCGGGCCATCGGCGAGATTTGCGCCCTCGCGGAGCGGGACACGCTCATGCTCCACGGGATCACGATGACCGGCACCGGCGAGATGGTGCTCTGGCAACCGGACACCCTCCGCGTGATCCTGGCGGTCCGCCGCCTGCGGGAGGCCGGAGTCCCCGCGTTCTTCTCGATCGATACGGGAGCGACCGTGTACGTGAACACCCTCCCGGATCGAGCCGACGAGGTGCAGAAGGCCATCGAGGAGCTCGGCATCCGCACGATCCCCTGTGAGGTCGGAGGCCCCGCCCGGATCATCGGCGACCACCTCTTCTA
>VBLV01000087.1 GCA_005879045.1 Methanobacteriota archaeon
TTGCTCGAAATCGACCAGAGCCTGTTGCCGGCCTTGCGAGAGCTGGAGGACAGCCTCGCGAAAAAGGCAAAGGAATTCGATCCGATCGTCAAGGCCGGACGGACCCATCTGATGGACGCCACTCCGATCCGACTCGGCCAGGAGTTCTCCGGGTACCAGTCCCAAATCGATCACGGGATTCGGCGGGTGTCCGCTGCGAGGGCCGCGCTCGCCGAACTCGCGATTGGCGGCACCGCCGTCGGCACGGGAATTAACGCGCACCCAGACCTCCCGGGTCGCGTCGTCGAGAAGATCAGTGCCGCAACCAACACGAAGTTCCGGGTCGCGGAGAACCATTTCGAGGCGCAGGCGGCCCGAGATGCGCTCGTGGAAGCGAGCGGCGCGATCCGCACCGTCGCGATTTCGATGATGAAGATCGCGAACGACTTGCGCTGGCTCGGATCCGGACCCCACACGGGGCTGCGGGAGCTGAACCTCCCCGCGGTCCAGCCCGGCTCCTCGATCATGCCGGGTAAAGTCAACCCCGTGATCCCCGAGGCCGTCATGCAGGTCGGCGTCACGGTGATCGGCAATGACGTGGCGATCGCGGTCGCAAACACCCATTCGAACCTCGATCTGTCGACGATGATGCCTGTCATGTCGCAACGAATCCAGCAGAACATCGAGCTCCTCGCGAACGTCGCGCGCGTCTTCGCGCACAAATGCGTCGATGGAATCTCCGCGAACGTAGATGTCCTCCAGCGCTACGCGGAGTCGAGTCCCGCAATCGCGACGAAGCTGAACCCAATCATCGGTTACGAGAAAGCCGCAGAAATCGCAAAGGAGGCGGGCCTGACCGGGAAGACGGTCAAGCAGCTCGTCATCGAGAAGGGCATCCTGAGCGCCGAGGAAGCGGAAAAGGTACTCGATCCCAGACACCTGACGAGCCCGAGCAAGGACATGCTCGGTGGCGGAGGGGGCTAGGCCCCGCCGATGCCCGCGGGTTCGTCGGCGAAACCGCTGGCGGAGAAGCTCGGGATCAAAGAGGGCTTCGTCGTGGTCGTGATCCATCCGCCGCATGGCTACATTCGACTGCTGGGCCGACTTCCAGAGCGCGTGACAGTCCGCGAACGGTTGGACGGCCGCGTCGACATGATCCACGCGTTCGTTCGGACTCGCGCGGACCTAGCCGCTCGGTTCCTGTCTTGGAAAAACGCTCTCCCGCCAGATGGGAGCCTCTGGGTCTCTTGGCCGAAGCGGGCAGCCGGAGTCCCGACCGACCTGACCGAGGATGTCGTGCGCGCCGTCGCCTTGGCCAAGGGCCTCGTCGACGTGAAGGTCTGCGCTGTGGATGAAACGTGGTCCGGACTGAAACTCGTGTACCGCACGAAGGACCGCCGGTAAGGTCGGCCACAAAGGACATCCCATCCCTCCTCGCTCCCAGTAGCGGCCCCGAATGGGCCGGGAGCAGAGATACGTGCCGTATCGTAGCGTGAAGAATCCCACCGAAGTCGTCGTCATCTTCAAGACCCATCTGCGGGACGGAGCGGACTCCGAAGCGTACCGGAAGACATCCCGGCGCATGCACGAGCTCGTCGAGCAGATTCCGGGATTCATCTCGATCAAAGCCTACACAGGCGAGGACGGTGACGAGATCGACCTCGTCCGCTTCGCGAACGAGGGTGCCTTGAACGCATGGAAGGAGCAGCCGGAACATCTCGAGGCGCAGCGCCGCGGCCGCGAGGAGTTCTACGATCGCTACTCCGTGCAGGCCTGCAAGGTGGTCCGCGACTACGAGTTCCGAATCGACGAACTACCTCGGACCCAATCTGATGCGAGTCGCGACGGAGCAAAGCCGCAAGGTCTTTCATCCCGCTGATCCATGCGCCGCCAAGGGAGGTGGTATGAACGCGACATGACACGACGGAAGCCCTCCCGGGCAAGGCTTAGGCCGTTCCGTCTCGATGACGCCGCAGACCTCTGCCGCATCTATCCGATGTTCTTCATCGACAACGCGGTGAAGTACGGCAGCAGCCGCATCGTCGTGGCGGAGGCGGACGGCCACGCGGTCGGGTTCGTGATGTGGGGTCCAGCGTTGGAGCCCGCTTGGTTCGACCCTGGTGTGGAGCGCTGGGCAGAGCTGGATGAACTCCACGTCCATCCGAACTACCAGGATCGGGGAATCGGGACGCGTCTCGTGCGCTCGGCGGCCCGAGAGGCACGCGCAGCCGGCTTCGCCGTAATGTATCTGGTCGTAGAGGCCTCGAACGCCCCCGCCCGGCGGGTATACGAGAAGAGCGGTTTCCGAGAACACACTCGAATTGTGCGGTACAAGCTCGAGCTTTGAGACTCGAGAAGCGGGAGCGTTCGTTCAAGAACCAACGAGCTTCTCTGTGTCGATCTGCGCCCGTTGAAGGCGACCCGAGTAGTCGACGTACACCGTCTTCCAGTACGTGAACTCCTCAAGCGCGGTCGTCCCGGCCTCCCGGGTATCGGTCGGGCCGGTCTCCTTCGTGCCGCCGAATGGCAGTTGGACCTCGGCGCCAATCGTCGGCGCGTTCACGTACGTGATTCCGGCCTCTAGCTCGTGCATCGCGCGGAACGCCCAGCGGAGGTCGTTCGTGTAGATCGACGAACTGAGTCCGTACTTCACAGAGTTCGCGATCGCGACCGCGTCTTCGTAGTCCTTCGCCTTGAGCACGCTCAGCACCGGTCCGAAGATTTCCTCTTGGGCGAGGCGCTTCTTGCGGTCCACCGCGAAGACGGTCGGAGAGATGAAGAATCCACGGTCGTACGATCCGCCCGTCAACTTCTGGCCGCCCGTGAGGAGCTTGTCTCCCTCCTTTCTTCCGATGTCGATGTACTCCAGGACCTTCTTCTCTTGGTCTGCCGATGCGACGGGACCCATGTCGGTCTTCTCGTCGATGGGATTTCCAACGCGGATCTTCTCCGCGCGCTCGACGAGTTCGTTGACCACTTGATCATAGACTTTCTGGTGGACAATCAGACGCGATGCCGCGGTGCACCGTTGTCCCGCGGTCCCGAACGCGCCAAACATGACACCATCCATGAGCAGGTCGACGTTCGCATCGTCCATCGCGATGATCGGATTCTTGCCGCCGAGCTCGAGCCCGACCTTGATCATCTTCTTCGCGGCGCTCTCGTACACGTGCTTGCCGGTGTCGACGCCGCCGGTGAAGGAGATCGCGCGGATGTCCGGATGGGCCACGAGACCGTCGCCGACGACGGCGCCGCTTCCGGTCAGCATGTTCACCACGCCTGGTGGGAAACCCGCTTCGTCGAGCACCTCGACGAATCGTGCCGCGCAGAGGGGCGTGAGGCTCGACGGCTTCAGGACGAACGAACAGCCCGCGATCAGCGCGGCCCCGCTCTTCCACGCCGGGATCGCCATCGGGAAATTCCAGGGAGTGATCAGGCCGACCGGTCCGACCGGGAGGCGGGTGGTGAGACACATCTTGTTCGGCAGCTCGGACGGCACCGTCTCCCCGAACATCCGTCGGCCCTCGCCGGCGGCGTACTCGTAGAAGTCGATGACTTCCTGGACATCGCCGCGGCCCTCCGCGATGATCTTGCCCATCTCCGTCGTCACGGTCCGCGCGAGGTCCTCCTTCTTCCGGCGGAAGATCCGTGCCGCCTCGAGGAGCAACTCACCGCGCCGCGGCGCGGGCGTCTTCTTCCACTTCTCGAAGGCTTCTTTCGCGTGGCGGACCGCCTCGCTGAGCTCGTCCTTCGTGGCCAGCGGGAATGTCGCCAGGGTCTCGCCCGTCGCCGGGTTGTGCGTCTCGAAGCGCTTCCCGTCCGATTTCCGCCACTTGCCGCCGATGAAGAGGCCGTACTCCTGGACCATGTCCTCGCCGAGGGAACAAAGTCAGGCCAGGCTATGACGTTATCGTGGGATCCGCGACAGATTTGCGGGCCGCCTCAG
>VBLV01000088.1 GCA_005879045.1 Methanobacteriota archaeon
TCGCGGCCCTGTGCAACCGGGACGGGAACGTCTTCGGCGTGCAGCCGCACCCGGAGCGCTGCTTCTTCCGCCATCTTCGTCCGGACTGGACGCGACTTGCCGACGGCGATCCGGTCTATGGGGACGGGAAGGCGGTCTTTGAAGGCGTCCTGCGCTACGTCGAACGACGATTCTAGAGCGATCGCTAGGTCGTGAATGTGGCCATCGTGAACGTTGCGACGGTCGTCCGCGAGACATTGCGCTGATACTCCGGATAGATCCAGAGGAAGGAGGGGACGACTTCATATTGCTGACCAATGGCGAGAGGGGCTCCCGCGTCCGTCGTCAGGCCCCAGGGGAACACCCAGGTCCGGGACTCTCCCGGTGCGAGGATTTCGTCGGCCAGGATTTGGACACAGCCCCACCACCGCGACGAGTTGAACTGAGCGTGACGCGCCTCGTCAAGAACGAGGAACTGCACGAAACATGGGGTGTGGAAATGCATTACGGCGGTCTCGAGACCGATGTTCGTGAGAATCACGGTGACGTTGGCCGAGTCCCCCGGTCCGTAATTCGTTCGGTCCGTTTTGGCCGTGAAGGCGAGGTTCGGTCCTGAGGCCCCCTGCATGACGAAGATCCTCGTCTCTGCGGAGGGGCCCGGCTTCGTGGACAGGAGGAGGCCCTGGACCCGATACGAGCGGAACGAGAGGACCGGGATGCCGGAGTCGGAAGTCTGGCTCCATGTGAATGTGAAAGCCCGCGTATCTCCGGGCTGAAGCGTCCACTCCGTGATCATGAGGCCGCATCCGACGTGCGCCTGGTGGTTGTATACCGCGGCTCCGTCCACCGAGAGGATCGAGTAGGTGGCTACGCATGTACTGCCGAATCGGATGTCCGCGATTCCGTTCCCTTCGTTCGTCACCCGGAAGTTGATGACCACGGACTCCCCGGGAAGGTATGTCTCTTTGTCCGCGGCGACGGAGGCCACCAATCGAGCCGCTGGCGTTTCCTGGCTCGAGAGTGGGGCGGGAGCAAACACGAGGACGGCAACGGGCAACGTGAGGGTCGCCGCGATTGCCACGGCAAGGAGTACCCAGTACGGTCCCATCCGCCGCACGGCTTCAGCGAATTACGTCACGGACAATGAAACTGACGGTGTGAAATGCCCGTTGCGGACCCTCAAAGGCTCACCATGAGCTCGACGATGTCGCCATCCTTGAGCCCGAGCGATCCGCGAAGGTAGTGCTTCGAGATTACCTCGAGGACATCCGTGTGATGCGTCCGGATTGGCATGATCACCGCGCAATCCACGTGGCCGACCGTCGCGAGGAAACACTTCGCCCCGCCGAAGGTCCGTCCCGCGGCGTCGAAGCCCGCGATCTCGATCCCGGGGCTCTCCTGGAGGATCTGCAGCTTCGCGAGGTCCGGGCCCGCGATTTTCAGGTTCAAAGTGCCTTCGTACGGCTCGAACCAGAGCTTTTTGCGGAATTGGTCTTTGTACCCTTTCTGCCGCATGTAGAACGCGCCCTCGCGCAGCCCGCTCGTGACGGCCCCGGAGATCGTCAGCGTTTCCTTGATCTCGAAAATCCGCTGGTAGTCGGCGTACTCCTTCCGCAGCACGTCTCCACCGCGCGGCGTGAGTCGGATCCGTTGGCGGCGCGTCGCGAGGTCGCGCGCGACCAGTCCGTCTCGAATGAGCTCGAGGATCCGCTGGGAAGCGCTCTGCTGACTCACGCCGACGAGCTTGCCGAGTTCTCCCGACGAGAGGTTCACGTACTCTTTCGTCCCGCCGAGGAGGGCGATCGCCTTCAGGGTTTCGACGTGGTACGGCTTCAACCGCGCGGGGGAGGACCGGCGCGCGCTTATTCCTTCCGCAGGGTCACAAGCCTTCCGCGACGAGATGGTTGCGCGATCGAAGGAAAACACGCGGAATGCCCGCGGCCTTCAGTCGGTCGAGGAGCGGCTGGTCGTTCGTCACGACGACCGCCCGTCGTTCCGCGGCGAGGTCGAGGAGCGCATCGTCCGCGGAGCCGTGACCTTCGATGGTCCGATAGTTTTTCGCGAGCTTCGCCGCGGCGCGCGCGTTCCGGTCGTGGTCCGCCAGCAGGTCCAGTTCTGCCAACACCGGTGTCGGAACCGCGATCTCGACGTCGCCGACGACGCGTCGGAGCTCCGCATCGAGATGGACCTGAAACTGGAACGGCATGAGCAGTGCGTTGGCGTCAAGCAGGACGAGTCTAGGCACCGTTTTCGTGCATCGATGCCGAAGTATATGGCCTTGGGGTGAGAATCTCGAGGTGCCTTTTAAATACGCATCAATACATAGTGACGCTATGTCCATAGTGAGGTTGTGGCGCCTCACAAGGAAGGTGAAAAAATGCGCATCTTGGCGGCGGTGTTGATTGTGGCCGCAATGCTGGTCCCCCTCGGTCTGATGGGCACGGCCGCGGCTGCGAACCGCAACCTGACCCCGGTCGTGATCGGCCCGATTCCGACGGACCGATTCGATGGCGGGAATCTGATTGCGGTGAAAGCGGGAGACGCCCTCTTCGGCGTCCGGTACGGAACGAGCAATCATCTGAACGACATCGTCATTTTCGCGGAGTACAAGCGGTTCCTCGGCGGCGCGCAGATCGTCGACGGGCAAGGGAACGAGCTCGCGTCCCGCGGCATCCCGGTGTACACGGTGTTGGCGCAGAGCCTCACCCGGTTCATCGAATTCCGAGAGCGAAACGCCACGGACGGATTTGACCTGACGAGCGTGGATCCGTTCCACGTGCCGCTCACCCAGAATGTGCCGGTGAAGGTGCTGATGCTCCGCACGGCGTGGGAGCTCACCGGGCTGACGAACGAAACTTCAGGCGGCGTCACGTATGTGAATTTCACTGTGTCCGCAACGAACTTGGCGTATACCCATGTGCTCGACAACACGAGCCTCGGCGATGAAATGCTGAACCGCGTCGCGTTCACGTTCCACCTCGTGGTCGGAACGCACGACGTGACCGCGAACGTCCCCTGGTACCGGGTGACCGTCGATGACGGGAACCGCTATGACATCACCCATGTCGAATTCCTCGGCTACCGGAACGTCACCGGCCCGGCCGTTGCGATGGGTGCGAAGTACGACCACCTGATCGAAGGCTGGGACTTCGCATACCCCACGGACCGTCTGGCGCTCGAGACCCACCTGGTGTTCGGGAACTACATCCCCGAGCGCACGGCGGAATTCATCCACGCGGCGTACATGCGGGACCACGCGGACGACGGGACCCGGATCCTCGGAGACGCCACGCTGAACGCGACGGCGCCGACCCATCCCGAACTCTTCACGCGCGATCGGGTGTACTTCAACGACACGTACACGCGTATCGGCCGGTTCCGATGGGCGACGAACGTCACCGTGGACGGCCAGCCCGCCCGGATGACGTTCAACCTCCAAGGCGGGGGCCGAATCGCGTTTGGCCATGACGGCGCGTACTTCGTGGGCTTCTGGCTCCGCGGCGCCTTCGTTTACCCGGCAGGCCAGGTGATCAGTCACGACCCGGAGATCTCGACGGAAGCGTTCGTCGACCTGCCGATCGGCGTGAACCTCACGCCGTTCACGATCCTCGCGGCACAGCTGGCGGTCGTTGGCATTGCCATGGGCCCCGCCTTGTACCTGCGAGCGAAGGCGAGGCGCCAGAAGTAGGCGTCTCCCCTCCCGCTTTTTTTTGGCTCCCGAATCCAGACGATGATCGCGTTCCTTGGAGGGATGCAACCGCATGTCCGAACCCGAACAACTGACGAAGATTCGGCTTGGGACCGAAAGCCGATATAGCGAGGCCCGGATACGAGGCGAACCGGATGCCCGAAGTCTCGCCGGAGTGGACCGCGGAGCTGAAGAAGGGCTCGATCCAACTGTGTCTGCTCGCCCTCCTCGCGAAGGAGGAGAAGTACGGCTTCCAGATCCTCCGCGAACTGCGGGACCGGTCGAACGGGTTCTTCGATCTGAAGGAGGGGACGCTGTACCCGGCGCTCCGCCGGCTGGAGGAGCGCGGGTTCGTGGAGAGCCGGTGGCAGGAGCCGGAGAGCGGCATGCCGCGAAAGTACTACCGGCTCACGGACCGCGGTCGGACCGCGTTGGCGGAAGCCCTCGCGATTTGGGACGCGATGACGGCCGGCGCGGAACGCGTCCTGGAGGACGCCCGATGACACCGCCGGACGCCTACCTGGAACAGGTCCGACGCGCGATGTCCGGAATGGAACCGCGGGTGCGGGACGATATTCTCCGCGAGCTGAGGAGTCACATCGCCGAGTCCACCGCGGCGAATGGCGGCAACGTGAACGCGTCGCTGGCGGCGGTCGGGTCCGCGGAGGAGGTCGGACGTCACTACCGCGAACTGTACGGGTACGGCCGCGCGTACAAGACCCTGTTCGCCGCGATCGCGTCCTTCCTCGCTTTCCTTTCCGTGCCGGTCCTTGCGGCCGGAGCCGAGAGCCTGTTCCCGTACGCCTTGTCGATCGTCTTTCTCGTCATCGCGGCCGCGTGGATCTTGTGGGTGAGCGTGGCTGCCGGTTCGCGGGCGGGAATCCTCGCCGGTTTCGCTGCCATGGTCTCCCGGTTCGCGGCGTTCGGCATCGCGGCAATCACCCTGGTCGGTGCGGAAACCACCGCGAACGGTCTGGGCCTCCTGATCGTCGTTTCCGTGATGCTCGTGGTCCTCGGATGGATCCCGGGAACCGCCAAGAAGGCGTGGTCCGCGCCCAGGGCGCAACTCTAGAGGCCACGCCACACGCGCACGATCTCGTTGTGGTCGAACGCCATCCCCGGGACCGCGGACAGGTTCACCCGTTCAATCGCCGCGGCGTCGCTGCCGGCTTTCAGTTGCCCGCCCACGACATCCAGCTCGTACACAATTGAGATGACGTGGCCTCGGGGGTCGCGCCGCGGGTCGGAGAAGACCCCGACGAGCCGCTTCACGCGCGTCTCGAGCCCGGTCTCTTCGCGCACCTCTCGAACGACCGCGTCGACCGTCGTCTCGCCCAATTCGACGAAGCCCCCAGGGAGGGCGGGCATCCC
>VBLV01000317.1 GCA_005879045.1 Methanobacteriota archaeon
TAATGTTGATATATGTGTGTTTACATCAACACAGATATGCCGGTGAAGACGGTCACCCTCTCCGAGGACGCGTATCTCGCGCTCGCCGCACTCAAGAAGGACGGAGAGAGTTTCAGTGACGTCGTCCGCCGGCTCGCCCGCGGAAACAGGTCGCTTCTGGAATTCGCGGGGGACTGGAGAGATTTTCCTGAGGAAAAGATGACGGCGTACCTCTCCTTCCTCGAAGCAGGGGATCGGCTCTCGAAGGCGAAGCTCCGCCGCGAAATCGGCCGCCGCCGGAAGTGAGTCGCCTGGTCAGCCTAGAAACATCGTTCCTCATCGATCTCTTGAGGAAGGACCCGGAAGCGGTGGCGCGCGCGCAGGCCCTCGAGACGTCGGGGGAACCGAAATGCGTCACGGCACCGGTGGCCGCGGAGATCCTGATCGGTGCCGCATTGCGCGGGGGGCGAGCGCTCGATCGGGCTCGTGAGCTGCTTGGGTCCCTTGTGCTGCTCCCCTTCGACCTCGAGGCTTGCGAGGAGGCGGGCCGGCTCGGATCTCTTTTGATTTCGCATGGCGAGGAACTCTCGAGCGCGGACCTGATCATCGCGGCCATCACGAAACGGCATGGGCAGCGGCTCCTCACTCGGGACCAGGCATTCGCACGAATCCGGGGCCTGACCGTGGAGACCTATTAGCTTGGGCTGCGCGGACGCAGCCGTCTTCTTAAACGCCCCCCTAAGGAGGGGCTCACATCGGACCGGTCGTCGACCGACGGCCCCGTTCGCGAATCCGGAGTCCGAGGCCGACGAGGGCGACTCCGGGTGCGATGAGCGCAGACCCGAGCCCAATGAACTCGGGCTCGATCCCCGCGACCCGATACGACACCCGGACGTCCTGCGCCGAGTCCTCGGATCCGGCGCCGTGCGCGAAGACGAGGTAGTACGTCCCGGAACTTGGGAGATCGGTGGAGAAGGAACCGGAGGAGCCGTTCACGGAAAATAGGCCTTCCCCCAATCCGATGAACGCGTACAGTTCGTATTGCGTCTGCCCGAAGACGTACACCTTCACGACGTCGCCCGCGAGATCCGCGAATTGCCCGGACATGCGGCTGCTCCCGAGCACTTTGATCTCGTACACATAGAACCACGCGGGTCCCGCCGGAATCGTCGAACGACGCCGCGAGGAACCCTTGTCCGGAGAGGAACAACACGCCGCCGATGAGAAGGAGGACCCGGGGTGCCTTCCACAGATTGGAGATCGCTTGGAGTCTCCGACTCCCCTCCACCGCCCCGCTCCCGATATAGTAATCGGCGTGAAACTATATGGCGATTCGCACAGCCCTTTCAGCGAGCGTCCCGTGCGACTAAAAAACGTTCTCACATCAGAGAATATCGTTTGCGTCGAGGACCGTTCAAGAACCTTTATCCTGCGTTGGGAGATGGAATTCGGCATAGACCCATTACCCCCGGGTTTCTAGGAGGGGAAAGGGACATGGGGCGCCTGGAAACGAATCCCGACCGACATGCCGGCGCGTGGCGGCTTCTGATCTGGGCCCCGCTCTTGATCCTCGCCATCGCCTCGCGATTCGTGGTGCCGTCCAACTGGACTGGCCTAGTCGCCGTCTGGGGTTGGGCTCCGCTTGTCGTGGGTGTCGCCGCGGTCTGGGCCGTCGTCGGATTTCTCGGGGTCCGAGAATGGAGGCGCCATACGGACCGCCTTGAGTCGATTCCGATCCGGATCCACGTCGACGGAAGCCGCGGGAAGACCGGCACGTGTCGTCTCATCGGCGCCGCGCTCCGAGCGAACGGACTCCGGGTCGTCGTGAAGACGACCGGAAAGATGCCCGTCCTCATCGATGCCGCAGGGAAGGAGACCGTCCTCGAACGTCCGCCTACCCCCACCGCGAACCTGCGGGAACAGAAGGATATCGTGCGATTGGCACAGGAGCAGCACGCCCAAGCCATCGTGATCGAATGCATGGCCGTCGATCCGGAGCTCCGCCGAGTCTCGCAGGAAACCTTGATCC
>VBLV01000089.1 GCA_005879045.1 Methanobacteriota archaeon
AATCGGCGCATTGAGCCGGCATCGCGATTTCGAACAGTCGAAACTCATCCGGGGAAAATATCCGATCTTCTCGGACGTCGCCAGCGTTCTCGGCGATCCGCAGGTCCGCAACATGGGGACGATTGGGGGAGCGCTCGCTCATGCCGATCCCGCCTCGGATTGGGGGACGGCGCTCTTGGCCCTTGAAGCGGAGCTCATCGCGAGAGGACCCAAGGGCACTCGGACGATTCCCATCGACCGGTTCTTCAAGGATCCCTTCACGACCGCGCTGCGATCCTCGGAGCTCCTCACCGAAATCCGCGTCCCGAAATCGGAACCGGGAGACGGCGGAGCCTACCTGAAGCTGAAACGGAAGACAGGAGACTTTGCGACGATCGGGGTTGCGGTCCAGCTCGGTCTGGATGCGAAACGGAATGTGGCGGGAGTCCGGATCGGTCTGGCGGTCGGTCCAACGCCAATCCGTGCCACGGGAGCGGAGAAGGCGCTCATCGGGAGGAAGGCCGGGCCCACGGCGTTCGCGGACGCGGCGAAGCTCGCATCCGAAGGGGGGCATCCCGCGTCCGATCTCCGCGGGAGCGAGGACTACAAACGGGCGATGATTGAGGTATTCACTCGTCGCGCGCTCGAAACGGCGACGGCGCGAGCGGGGAGGTGATTCGGATGGCCACGAAGAGAAAGAAGGCAAGTCCGAAACGCAAGCGCATTCGCACCGAAAACGGCACTCACACAATCACGGCCACCGTGAACGGCCGGACGTTTACGCGCGCGGTCGAGCCGCGCGTGTTGCTCGTGGATTTCATTCGGGACGAGCTCCGACTCACGGGAACCCACATCGGTTGTGATACGAGCCATTGCGGCGCATGCACGATCCTCGTGGACGGCCACTCAGTCAAATCGTGCACGATGCTCGCGGTCCAAGCCGACGGCCGGAAAATCACGACGATCGAGGGCCTCTCCGAGCACGGTCGGCTCCATCCGATTCAGGAGGCGTTCAAGGCACACCACGGCCTCCAGTGTGGGTTCTGCACTCCCGGGGTCGTGCTCGCCGCTCTCGAGCTCCTCCAAGTGGAAAACGCACCGTCGGAAGACCGAATTCGGACCGCGATATCGGGGAACATCTGCCGCTGCACCGGGTATTCGAGCATTGTCGACTCCGTCGCGGCCGCGGGTGAGATGATGCGGCCCGGGAAGGGGTGAGTCCATGGCCCAGACGACGAAGGTGTTCGGCCAGTCCGTCCTCCGCAAGGAAGACGACCGATTCCTCACCGGCCGAGGGAATTTCGTGGCGGACATGCTCCCGCCCGGGACCGTCTTCGCGAAATTCGTCCGAAGTCCCTATGCGCATGCGCGAATCCGTTCGATCAACACGGCGAAGGCCCGACGCCTTCCAGGCGTCCTCGATGTCCTCACGGCCCAGGACATGAAGGATCAGGTCGGCGACATCATTACCGCATGGGCGATCCCGAATGCGAACCTCAAGACGCCCGCGTATCCGCCGCTCGCTCGGGAGGTCGTCCGGTACGCGGGAGAAGCCGTGGCGGTCGTCGTGGCCGAGAGTCCCTTCATCGCGGAAAACGCTCGCGACCTCGTCGAGGTCGAGTATGATCCGCTGCCGGTGGTCACCGACGTCGAAAGCGCGACGAAGCCGGGCCGGGCACCGCTCCACGGCGACGCGCCGGACAATGTGGCATTCAAGTGGATCTTGGCGGGTGGGGATGTCGACAAGGTCTTCCAGGAAGCCGACGTCGTCGTGAACCAACGGTTCGTGAACCAGCGCCTGCAACCGACCGCGATGGAGCCGCGGGCCGCGATTGCGCAGTTCGAACCGGGCACGCGGGAGCTCACTCTCCACGTGACGTCGCAAAATCCGTTCGTCCACCGCCTCGTCCTTTCGATCGTGCTGAAATATCCGGAACATCTGATCCACGTCATCGCCCCGGACGTCGGCGGGGGATTCGGCAGCAAGATCCCGGTCTATCCCTGGGAGGCGATCGTGTGCCACCTCGCGATGCGACTCGGGCGGCCCGTGAAGTGGGTCGAAGACCGGATGGAGAACTACGTCGCGACGATCCACGGACGCGACCACGTTCAGTACGTCGACCTGGCCGCGAAGAAGGACGGGACGATCCTCGGGATCCGGGCCCGGGTCCTCGCGAACATGGGCGCGTACCTGTCGACCGCGGCGCCGGGCATCCCGACGATCCTCTTCGGCTTCATGGTCGGCGGATGCTACGCGATCCAGGCCGGGCGCGTCGAGGTGACCGGGGTCTTCACGAACACGACGCCGGTCGACGCATATCGCGGAGCGGGTCGGCCGGAGGCCTTGTTCCTCCTCGAGCGAATGGTCGACATCCTCGCGCGGAAGCTGAAGAAAGATCCGGCGGACATCCGGCGGAAGAACTTCATTCCCGCGGACAAGTTCCCGTATGCGACCGCGATGGGCCTGACGTACGATAGCGGGAATTATCCGGGGACGCTCGAGAAAGCCCTCGAAAAGGTTGGTTACGAGAAGCTTCGGAAGGAGCAGGCAGAGGGCCGCCGGAAGGGCAAACTGATGGGAATCGGCCTGTCCACGTACGTCGAGATCTGCGGGCTCGGCCCTTCAGCGGTCGTCACGTCGACCGGGTTCGCCGGTGGCCTTTGGGGTGCCTCCACCGTCCGGCTCCATCCGACCGGAAAGGCAACCGCCTATACGGGGGGCCACCCGCACGGTCAGGGCGAAGAGACAACGTTCGCCCAGATCGTCGCGGACGAGCTCGGGATCCCGATGGCCGATGTCGAGGTCGTGCATGGCGACACGAAACTGACGCCCTACGGCCAAGGCACGTATGGCAGTCGAACGACTCCCGTGGAGGGCGGGTCGATCGCGTTGTCCGCCCGCAAAGTGAGGGACAAGGCGCGAAAGATTGCGGCGCATCTCCTCGAAGCCCGAGAGGAAGATCTCGAGTTCGCGGACGGGAAGTTCGTCGTGAAGGGCTCGCCGAAGGCCGCAAAGACGATCCAGGAAATTGCGTGGGCGGCCTACATGGCGGGCAACCTGCCAAAAGGCGTCGAGCCCGTCCTCGATGCGACGACCTTCTATGATCCCACGAACTTCGTGTTCCCGTTCGGTTGCCATATCTGCGTCGTCGATGTTGACCGGGAGACGGGCCAGGTGAAGATCCGACGCTACGTCGCCGTCGATGACGTGGGCAACCAGATCAATCCGATGATTGTCGAAGGACAAGTCCACGGCGGAGTCCTGCAGGGCTTGGCCCAAGCGATGCTCGAGCAGTCCGTCTACGACGAGAACGGGAACCTCCTCACGAACAGCCTGATCGAATATCTCGTCCCCACGGCCCTCGAGGCGCCGCGGATCGAGACGGATTCCACGGTCACGCCGTCGCCGCACAACCCGCTCGGCGTAAAGGGAGTCGGGGAGACGGGGACGATCGCGTCGTCGCAGGCGTACGTGAATGCCGTTTGCGATGCCCTCGGCGTCGACCACATCGATATGCCGCTCACTCCGGAGAAAGTGTGGCGGGTCCTCCAGAAGAAGTGACTCGACGCCCGACCGGGAATGCCGCAAAACTATTTAGCGCGGCCCGCGGGTCGTCGGGAGGAGACATCGCCGCGTCCTCTCTTGCAGGAGGGGCGCGGACGTCGGGGCGAGAGGCTTCATGATCTCTGCAATTGTGCTCGCGGCGGGAACGTCGTCCCGAATGGGCTCACCAAAGCCTCTCCTCACCTTGGGCGGACGGCCTCTTCTGGAGCGCGTTCTCGAGACGGTTCGCGATGCCGCGGTGGACGACATCGTCGTGGTCCTCGGTCACGAAGCGGATCGGGTACGGGACGGCGTGTCGTTCGACGGGACTCACACGGTGGTGAATCCCGCTTACATCGAAGGGATGAGTACTTCCCTACAGGCCGGCGTACGGGCCGCGGATCCGCGCTCGGACGGTTTCCTGATCGTCCTCGGGGACCAGCCATTCGTGCAGTCCGCAACGATCAACACGCTGATTGAGCGCCGGAACGGATCACAGGCGAAGATTCTGATCCCTACCTACGGAGGCGCTCGAGGCAATCCGGTCCTCCTCGATCGATCTCTCTCCGAGGACGTGCAATCGATCACGGGAGATCAGGGATGCCGCGCCATCTTCGGCCATCACACGCGGGGCATCCTCGAAGTGCCGGTGGACGATCCGGGCATCCTCGTCGACCTTGACACCCCGGAGCAGATCACCCGCGCTGAGGAAGTCGTTCGGACCGGCCGATCGATCGAAAGCCTCGTCGCGATGACGGAACACGATCGAAGTCACAGTCATCCTCCGGGAGGGACCATGCGGATCGACATTCTCCAGGTCGCGCAGGACCTTCGGGCTCGGAATGAGCCGTTCGTCCTTGCCACGGTCGTCCGCGTCGAAAGGCCCTCCTCAGGGCGGCCCGGATTCAAGGCGATCGTCCGCGCGAACCGGGATTTGGTCGGCTGGCTCGGAGGGAGTTGCGCCCAGTCGGTCCTCGTGGCGGAAGGGCTCCGGGCGCTCCG
>VBLV01000090.1 GCA_005879045.1 Methanobacteriota archaeon
ATAGCCCCGACCCCCTCACCATCAGCGAATGTACGACGCGGTCGTAGTGGGCGCCGGACCGGCCGGAGGAATGGCCTCCCGGGCGCTCGCCGCCGCGGGCTTCCGGACCGCGATTCTCGAAAAGAAGAAAGTCGTCGGAGAGCCTGTTCAATGCGCGGAAGGCGTGAGCGAGTTCGGACTCGCGTCGAATGGCCTCCGACCTCGGGATGAGTGGGTCGCGCAGCGCGTCTCCGGCGCGAAATGCATCGTGCCGAACGGGACCTGGTTCTACATCACCCGTCTTCCGGGCTACGCGATCAACCGCCCGATGTTCGATCGCTGGCTCGTCGATGGCGCCGTGGACGACGGCGCCGAGCTGCGCACATCGACCAAGGTCACCGGGATGACGCGTCACGACGGCGGATGGCGGGTCGAGGCGAACGGCCAGACGATCGACACGCGCATCGTGATCGGCGCGGACGGACCTGCAAGCTTCGTCGCGCGCCAGGCGGGCCTCGTGAGGAGCCTCGAACGAATCGGCGCATACGAGTACCGGTTCCGTCGCGAAGACGTCCCCCTCCTGGATCCGCAGTTCTTCCTCCTCTACATCGGCGAAGCGTACGAGGGCGGTTACGCGTGGATCTTCCCGAAGGGCGATTCGGTGAACGTCGGCGCCGGAGGTCACATCGACGCGCACGCCGCCACGGTGGACTTCTGCCGCAAGTTCGGAATCGACGTCGACCGCAAGACGCAGACCATCGCGGGTTCGATTCCGTCGCGGTACGACCTGACCGCGCTCGCGGCTCCCGGCTTGGCGATCGCTGGAGATGCGGCGGGCATCACGAACCCGCTCAACGGGGCCGGGATCCACCCCGGAATCTTCAGCGGGCGAATCGCGGGCGAGTTCGCGGTGGCCGCGTTGGAGCGAGAAGATCCGACGTCCATGATGGCGTACGATCGGGCGATGAAAGCGTCCCCGTTCCTCGACCCTCTCCTGTTCTGGATGATCGATCGCATCCGTCGATGGGGCGATCGCCTGATGAATTCCGTCGGCGAGGAATTGGACGGACTCGATTGGCGGGCCGTCAACCCGAGGATGATCTTGTCCGTGCTGCTCCGCAAGCCATGGTTGGGAATCCACGCACGCGAATTCTATCGGATGATCCTCGCGCTCGAACTCTGCGACCGGTACGGATGGTAATTGAGATTTCTTCGTGCCATCCACCGAAGCTTAGATAGCTCCTCCGGCATTCCCGCGCGCGATGCCCGCGGAGGTCGCGAGCCGTGCGATTCGCGCGGGCAGTCGTCTCGAGCGGATCCTCGCCTCGGGGGCGTTCGGGGTGACCGCGGAGATTGCCCCGCCAGCGTCCGCGGACGGCTCGGAGATCCGCCGCCACGCGGCCGTCTATCGCAGGACCGTGGATGCGTGCAACGTGACCGATGGCCAGCGCGCGCTCGTCCGGATTTCCTCCCTGGCCGCCGCGACGATCGCCTTGCAAGAGGGCGTCGAGCCGATCATGCAGATGGTCTCGCGAGACCGAAACCGCATCGGCCTCCAATCGGATCTCCTCGGGGCCGCGGCCCTCGGAATCCACAATGTCCTCTGCCTGTGGGGCGACCCACCGCCCGCGGGAAACGAGAAAGACGCGAAAGCCGTCTTCGACCTCAGCACGGAGGAGATGATCGCGACGTTCCGAGCGCTGCGGGACACCGGGATCTTGCGAGGCGGGGACAAAGTCGAGCAGGCGCCCAAGGTGTTCATCGGAGCGGCCGCGGACCCGTTTCGCGGTTCGAAGGAGGAATCGTTCGGGAAGCTTCGGGGAAAAGTCACCGCGGGCGCGGACTTCGTCCAGACCCAGGGCGTCTACGACGTGGACGCGTTCGAGGAGTGGATGCGCTTGGTGCGGAAGGAATGGCTCCACGACAAGGTGTACATCCTCGCGGGTGTGATCCCGCTAAAGTCCGCGAAGATGGCCCGGTTCATGGTCGAGAAGCTGGGAGCGGTCGTCCCGAAGCACATCCTGGACCGAATGGACCGCGCCCCGAATCCGAAGGCGGAGGGCGTGAGCATCGCGGTGCGGACGATCAAGGCACTGAAGAAAATCGAGGGCGTCCGCGGGGTCCACATCATGCCGATCGGGTGGGAAGAAATCGTGCCCGATCTCGTGCGGGAGGCCGGCCTCCTTCCTCGCCCCGATCCGACGCCGTGAGGGCCTCTCCCGCGGCGCGACCATCGTGACTCACCGAAGACTTAATTGCATTCTCCCCATTGCCACCCGGTAATAGGGATGGTTTCCCCCCGCCGGGCTCTCTTCAGCGTGTCGGACAAGGAGGGCCTCGTCGAGTTCGCTCGAGGCTTGCGGGCCGTCGGCTTCGAATTGATCGGCACGGAGGGGACGGCGAAGACCCTGAAGGACGCGGGTCTCCCGGTGATGACCGTCGCGGACTACACCGGGCTCCACGAGGGCCTGGGAGGCCGCGTGAAGACGCTCCACCCGAAGATCTTCGCAGGCATCCTCGCGCCGCGGATCCCGCTAAAGTCCGCGAAGATGGCCCGGTTCATGGTCGAGAAGCTGGGAGCGGTCGTCCCGAAGCACATCCTGGACCGAATGGACCGCGCCCCGAATCCGAAGGCGGAGGGCGTGAGCATCGCGGTGCGGACGATCAAGGCACTGAAGAAAATCGAGGGCGTCCGCGGGGTCCACATCATGCCGATCGGGTGGGAAGAAATCGTGCCCGATCTCGTGCGGGAGGCCGGCCTCCTTCCTCGCCCCGATCCGACGCCGTGAGGGCCTCTCCCGCGGCGCGACCATCGTGACTCACCGAAGACTTAATTGCATTCTCCCCATTGCCACCCGGTAATAGGGATGGTTTCCCCCCGCCGGGCTCTCTTCAGCGTGTCGGACAAGGAGGGCCTCGTCGAGTTCGCTCGAGGCTTGCGGGCCGTCGGCTTCGAATTGATCGGCACGGAGGGGACGGCGAAGACCCTGAAGGACGCGGGTCTCCCGGTGATGACCGTCGCGGACTACACCGGGCTCCACGAGGGCCTGGGAGGCCGCGTGAAGACGCTCCACCCGAAGATCTTCGCAGGCATCCTCGCGCCGCGCGGGTCAGCGTCATCGTCCGGCCCGAGCGCTACTCCGAGGTCCTGCGCGCACTCCGGGAACATCGCTCGATCCCGGAGGACCTCCGAAACGAACTCGCGATGGAGGCGTTCGAATACACGTCCCGCTACGATGCTGCGATTTTCAACTACCTCGCGAGGCGACAAGGGACGGCGCTCCCGCCCGCGCTGCGCCTCGCGTACGACAAAGTCGCGGACCTCCGCTATGGGGAGAATCCGTATCAGAGGGCGGCTCTGTACCATGAGCCCTTCCCGTTCGCCGCGACGGCGACCGCGGAGAAGTTGCAGGGGAAGGAACTGTCGTACAACAACCTGATTGACCTCGATGCGGCCCTGCGCCTCGCGACGGAATTTGAGCGACCGGCGGCCGTCGTGATCAAACACACGAACCCCTCCGGTGTGGCGCTGGCGTCGACGCTCGCCGAAGCCTATTCCCTCGCCCATGCGGCAGACCCAATCTCCGCCTACGGCGGCGTCGTCGGATTGAATCATCCGGTCGATCTCGCCACCGCGAAGGCGATGAAGAAGGACGTCCTCGATGCCGTCATTGCGCCGGAGTATGAGCCGCAAGCCCTGGACCTCCTGAAATCAAAGAAGAAGGGGACGTTCCTCATCCTCCGGACCCGCGGACCGTTCCGCAAAGAGCATGGAATCGACATGGTCCGCGTCCTCGGTGGCGTCCTCCTCCAGACGACGGACTTTCCGACCCCCCGTCCCGAGGCCTTCAAGGTCGTGACGAAAGTGTCGCCGAACGCGGCCCAGATGCGCGACATCCTGTTCGGGATCTTGGTGAGCCGCTACGTGAAATCGAATTCGATCGTCCTCGTCAAGGGAGAGCGAACGGTCGGCGTGGGAGCGGGACAGATGAGCCGCGTCGACGCGTGCATGCTCGCGTGCTACAAGGCGAAAGCCGCGGCCCGCGGGAGCGTCGCGGTCAGCGACGCATACTTCCCGTTCCGCGATGGCGTCGACGAACTCGCGAAAGGCGGCGTCGCGACGGTGGCTCAGCCGGGCGGCTCGATTCGCGACGACGTGGTCATCGCAGCCGCCGACGAGCACGGAATCGGAATGGTCTTCACGGGAATCCGACTGTTCAAACATTGAGGGACCGCAATGGGCCGAACCAGGGTCGGAGTACTCGCCTCGGGGCGGGGCACGGACTTCCAGAGCCTCGTGGACGCGCGGAAGCGGGCGGACCTGGACGTCGACCTCGCCGTGCTCGTCTGCAACGTCCCGGGGGCGCCCGTGCTCGAACGCGCGAAAGCCGCGAACGTCCCCGCGGTCGTCGTGGATCATCGGCCGTTCGGCAAGGACCGCGAAGGCTTCGAACGCGAGGTCGTAAGAGTCCTTCGGGACAAACAGGTCGGGCTGGTCGTCTTCGCGGGCTTCATGCGCTTGGTCTCGGCGTCTTTCATCCGCGAGTTCCCCAACCGGATCATCAACATCCATCCGTCGCTCCTCCCGGCATTCCCCGGAGCGCACGCCCAGCGCGACGCGATCGCCGCCGGCGTCAAGGTGTCCGGTTGCACGATCCATCATCTTGCAGAAAGCGGTCCCGGTCCATGAGGACGACACGGAGGAGACCCTCGCCGCCCGCATCCTCGAACAGGAACATGTTTTCCTGCCGTTTGCGGTGCGGCTTTTCGCGGAGGGCCGCCTCGCCGTGGAAGGCCGACGCGTGCGAATCGACACCCGCGGAATCAAAATCCCGCCGATCGCATAGCCACAGGGATGGCCACAAAATAAAGGGCCGTCCAGGAGTTCTGAACGGCCTCGTTGTGGAGGGATGCTTGTCTAAGCGACACGACAACGGACAAATGCTATAAGACGGTTTTCCGACGCCGCTCGGCGGACCGTGGAAAGACGTATCCGGCAAGCGAAAGAGAAAAAGAGTAGGCCGTTCGCCGTTTCAAGAAATCCAGGGAACGGCCCGTTGTGGAGGGATGCTTGTAATCGTTCTTAGAAGCCAGTAATATTTGAACATTTCATCATTCGGTTTGGAGAAGGGCGGGGACCTCTCGCGACTCGCCCCCGGGAAAGGAACCGATGCCGGTCGCGAATCGGTTGGGATGAATCCACAAGGCTTATGGAGGCCTCGACCGTTCGACGGAGAGGCGCGCCACGATGAAGGGAGTCGGGAAGTTCGGCGAAGTCATGGCCGGCGAAAAGGGCAAGGTCAGCTACGACGAGGTCGCCGCTCGCCTCGAGAAGATCATCCATTCCGGGAGCCAGCGCAAGCCGATCACGGACTTCGTGTGCCGCGAGCTACGGAAGATCCCGCATTACACGTGGGTCGGGATCTACAACGTGGACGGAGCGGAGCTCGTCCTGGCGTCCTGGTCCGGGCCCAGCGCGACCCTGCACCTGCGGATCCCGATCGGCGAAGGCATCTGCGGGGCCGCGGCGACGGACAAGGCGACGGTCATCGTCCCGGACGTGAACGACGACCCGCGGTACCTCCAGTGTTTCATCAACACGCGGGCAGAAATGGTCGTGCCGATTCTCCGTGACGGCGCCGCGATCGCGGAGATCGACATCGACTCGGACCAGCAGAATGCGTTCACCCCGACGGACAAGGAGTTTGTCGAGTGGGTCGCGGCCGAACTCCTGCGGATCCTCTGAGATCGCGTCACAGGCGGAACTCGCCCCACACGCGAATGAACGTGTCAATCTGGTCCTGCGTCGCCAGTTCGTACGCGGTCATGAGGCGCGCGACGGATTTCGGGTCGACGACGCGGTATCGGCGCTCCGGCTCCGTCCGGTCGGCGTGTTCGATCAGGCCCGCGGCCTGCATTTTCTTCAGGTGATGCGAGAGCGTCGACGGCGAGACCGGCACTTGCTCGAGGATCTCCTTGTGTGTCGCCCCTTCCCGTTCCATGAGGAAGTCGATCACCTTCAGAGGCACCGGCTGCCGCAGGAACGCGAGGATCAGCTTCTCGGCCTCCGTGAGGGCGGCCCGGACTTCCGCTTGACCAGGCGTCGATCGAGGATAGAATCGCTTGTACTCTCCGTCCATCGCGGACGTGATCAGCTCGTGCTTCTCGAGGAATCGGAGATGGTAGTCCGCGAGGGTGATCGACAGGTTCAGGGCTCGCGATAGTTCACGTAGATGGAAACCCGGATTCTTGCGGACGAAGTCATACAGGTCCTTCCGGGTCTTGACGGACAGGATCTCCCGGTCCATGAGACCACGCGGCGCTCAGCGCCGTAGAGTGAAGCCGTAGAACAGGGCGAGGATCACGAGGTCGAGCGATCCGGACAGCAGGAAGATCTGTCCCGGGGGGAGCGAGAGCGCGAACAAGGAGATCGTCAACACGAGGGCCTTCAGGAAAAAGACGCCGAACGCCGCCGCCAGGTAGGCGAGGTGCACGTCCTTCGCCCTCCGAATCGCGAGGACGGCAATCACCGTGAGCACGAGCGCGAAGACCGATTCGGCCGCGAGGAGAACGTTCTCGATGGCCACTATGGGGACCGCCCCCCACTGTAAAGGGCCCGGGTGTTAAGGATTCCGGCCTTATTCTTCGCGTTTCTTGCGGCGGCCGTCGGCAAGGATGACGGTGAGTGCGACGAGGATCACCGCGGCGGCGAGGGACCCCGCGTACAGGACGAGGTCTCCTTGGAGCTCGGGCGGACGCGTCACGACCCCTTTGTACGCGGCGCTGTCCACGCCGAGGACCGGATCGTGGACGAGCCGCACGGGGGATCGGGCGCCGGTCAGCGGGTAGCCCAGGTACACTTCGTACGAATTCGGATCCCCGGTCGAGAAGTTCGAGTAGCTCACGGGGATCTCGAGACCATCCGCGATCGCGGATTTGGACCAGGAGAAGAACACGGTCGCGGGGCTCGCCACCGGGCCTCCGGTCACATTGATGCCGGCCTCGCCGTCGGCGAATGCGTTCACGTCATCCCAACTCCGATTGCCGTACTCGAGGCGCTTCGTCGTGTTGATGCGCACGTCGAGGCCCAGGCTGGCCCCGGGCGTGACGGTCACCCGATCGACCGTCAGGTCGAGCTTGACCTCCATGGGAGTCAGGACTCGATGGTTGGATAGTCGAATGAACCGTTCGGCGACCGTCACGTTCAAGGTCATGTTCACGGTCGTGCTTCGGATCGACAACTCGGTGACGAGACCACCATCGGCGCTCTCCAGCTGGGTCTTCGTGACCGGGGCGTTGGCGAATGCGGTCGTCCCCAGCGTCGTCCCGAAGCCGACGGTCTCGCCCGGATCGATCCGGTTGTTCCTGTTGCGGTCCACCCATTCGACGAGGTTCCTCAGCTCGAGCTGGTACGAGCTGTCGCTTCCTCGGGCCCGCTGATAGGAGACGAAGAACGTCCCCGCTTCGTACGACACCTGAAACTGATCGGAGAACGGGGCGCTCGCCAGGCGACTCACGATCGAGAACTCATCCCCGGCCGAGGCCGCGACGACGTTCCGCTGGGTCGCCGCCTCGACCGAATCCGGGATGCCATCTCCGTCCGAGTCACTCTCGGCGGGCCGGAGCGTCATCACCGCGAGCGTGGAACCGATGAGGAGTGCGGCCGCGCCGGCCGCGGCGGCCGCAAGGACAACCTGCCGTGAGCGGAGCACAGAACCGTCCTTGGACTCGATGGGGGCCGGCGCCTATAAGGAGCTTATTCTACGGTTTTCGAAGCTCCGAATAGCCTTGCGCGAGCTGTCGCTCGGCCGCCCCCCGACTCCCCCCGCACCGGCGCGACTTCATTCGCGGACGACTTCTCCGAACGCCATGCGTCGGTGGACCTTCGTGATGCGGATCTTGACCTCGTCCCCGATCTTCGTCCCGGGGACGAAGACCACGAAGTTCGCGATCCGCGCCAGTCCGTCGCCTTCCCGTCCGATATCTTCGATCTTGGCCTCGTACACCTTCCCCTCCTCCACCGGAACGTTCGAAGGTCGAAAGCCAGACCCCGAATACGCCATCCACGACCCCATGCGGTGACCCCTCTGCCACCGCCACTTTTCGCATCCGCTGTACGGTATATAATGATATAGGGGTCGAGCCCGCGGGGGGCGCGCGAAACTCACGATTGGCGCAGGGCGTTCAGGTCCTTTTCGACGTCCGACGGCCGAGAGAATCGGAGGCTCAGGATCAAACAGACGATGCCCACAATCAGTACGATGAGCCCGATCGCGGTAACGAGCCGATTCCAAGGACCAAAGGCATCGAACGCGGTGAATTCGCCGACGCTGATCCGAAGCATGTCGTGGAGCCAAGATCCGAGGGCGATCCCCGGGCCGCCGAGCAGGATCAGGAAGATGCCGATGTAGAACAGGAACTTCTCGCGGAAGCCCGTCCTCTCTTTGACCTCGTCATCGTCATTGGCCGAATCCTCGGCGCTCGCGGTGGACGGCGAAGCGGTGGCCCCGGTCGGCGATTCCGTTTCGAACAGTTCTCCGCATTGAGGGCACTCGGGAGCATCGATGGCCACGACGGCCTTGCACGTCGGGCACTCCGCGACGAGGCCTTGCAAAGAAGCCATGGATGAGCCGGTTCCTGTGCTCCGAGCCTATAGTCGTTTCTTCCCCTCTATCCGAATTGATAGAGATGGATCCGAACTGGCTCGGCTGCCGGGTCGCGGGGCGGTGCGGCCGCTGCGGTCCGCGGTCAGAGGGACGGTTTCGGCTTCGCGAGCCAAGGGACGTGGATCTGCCCGACGAGGTCCCGCCATTCCGCGGGCATCGGGGCGCCCGATTCGTCGCGGCGGTACCAGTCTTGGACTTGGTCCACCTTGACGTCACGGCCCGAAATCGTGACCATGAGGGCGTTGCGCACGTTCGCCGCAGCCTCCGCGGCGACTTGGTTCTCGAAGATCGCCGCGTACGGCGTCTGGGACATCCACCAGAGGACGAGATAGTACGTCTTCCGGCCGGACATCCGGGGGCGTTTCGGTTTCATCGTGGGTTGGGTTCCTTCCGACGGGTCTGGGTCCGTCGTCGGAAGAATCGACGCGGTCGAACGATAAAGGGCTTATTGGACGGTTCTCAGAATCGATACTCTGAAGAATCAGTCCTCGAACCAGGCTCCGCAGGAGCAGCGGACCGCATCGGAGGTCACATGGACTCCGCACCGCGGGCACGCATACACGTAATCGCTGGCCTCGCCCGATGGGCCGAAACCTCGGCTGCACACCGGGCATGCGCCCACATCCGACGGGACGCGAGACCCGCACTCCGGACACGAGAACGTGACGGCGGACATCGGGGCGAAGCGCACGCCGCAGACGCACTCGGTGGACTGCTCCGAGACGAACCGGCCGCAGGTCGGGCATTGATACAAACGGACGGAGAGCTCTTTCTCTCGCGGGCGTCCGCGGACGGAGGTCGTCCCTTCGTTGACGCTGCGGAGATCCTCCACGATCTCGAGGAGCGTGCGCTTCCGTGGCGCGGATGAGGGCTTCGGCGTCGACGTCGCGCGAGGCCGCGATTTGCGATCGCTCCCGTACACGCCGCCCGTGCTCCCGGCGAACGCGGATCCGCAGTGCTCGCATCGATCGAGTTCGAACGGCGTGAGCTTGCGGCACTTCCAACAGAGGATCCGCGGCATCGTCCCGAGATTCGAGATGAGCTTGGCGAAATCTCGTGGCGAGTTCGGGTCTTGATGCGCGCGCTGCTGCAACACCATCGGACCACGTCCCATCGGTCGCCCGCGCATCGCGCTATCCGGCCATCACCTATTCGCCAAAACTTGCAGGCGGTGATAATCAGGACCGGTTCCGTCCGCACTCCATGGGCGGAAGACCTCCCCGCGAATGGTTTAAATGAGCCTCCCTTCTTGGACCCGCCGCGAATGGCGAAGATCCTTGTCTGCGTCGCTTGGCCGTACGCGTCGGGACCGCGACATCTCGGCCATGCGGTCTCGACGTTCATCCCCGCGGATATTTTCGCACGGTACCACCGGATGAAACGGGACGAGGTCCTCATGGTCGGGGGGAGCGACATGCACGGCACCCCCGTGACGGTCCGGGCCGACGAGGAAGGGGTCCCCCCGAACGTCATCGCGGAGCGGTACCACGCGCTCCACGAGAGGAACATCGAGCAGCTCGGGGTGCGGTACGACCTCTACTGGAACACAGCGGACCCGCACCACAAGGCGTGGGTGCAAGAGATCTTCCTCGCCCTGAAGGCGAAGGGCCATGTCTACGAGGCCGTGATGGTCTCCCCCTTTTGCACGACGGACCAGCGGTTCCTCCCGGATCGCTACGTCGAGGGAACGTGCCCTCACTGCGGCTTCCCCCGGGCCCGCGGCGACCAGTGCGAGAACTGCGGGAATCTCCTGGATCCGTTCGAGCTGAAGGACCCGAAGTGCAAGATCCACGGAACGACGCCCATCCCGAAGGAGACGAGGCACTTCTTCTTCCGGCTCAGCGCGTTCGAAAAGCCGCTCGCCAAGTGGGCCGCGAAAGACAAGGAACATTGGCGGCACCACGTGCTCACCTTCATGCGGAGCTGGCTCCGGGAAGGCCTGAAGGACCGGCCGATCACCCGCGACCTGGATTGGGGCATCGAGGTGCCCGTCCCCGGCTACGAGACGAAGCGGATCTATGTCTGGTTCGAGGCGGTGATGGGATACCTGACGGCGACGAGAGAATGGTACCGCCGCGGCAACCAGCCGGATGGATGGAAAGACTTCTGGTACGACCCCGAGGCGCGCCACTACTATTTCGTCGGGAAAGACAACATCGTGTTCCACGCGATCTTCTGGCCCGCGATCCTCCTCGGATCCGATGCCAAGCTCGACCTGCCCTACGACGTGACGGCCACGCAATACCTGAACTTCTCCGGGGAGAAGATGAGCGCGGGCCGCGGGAAGGGCGTGTGGCTCTCCGACCTGCTCGAGCGGTTCGATCCGGATCAGCTTCGATACTACGGCGTCGCGACGATGCCGGAGACCAAGGATACGGACTTCGAGTGGGAGGACTTCGCCCAGCGGAACAACAGCGAGCTCCTCGCCGTGTACGGGAACTTCGTCCACCGCGCGTTGACCTTCGCGGACAAGAACTTCGACCATGCCGTGCCCGCCGCGTACTTCCTGGATGCCGCGGACAAGAAGATGATCCGCGCGATCGAGCAGCAGTGGAATAAGGTGGGCCAGAACCTAGAGTACGTTCACCTGAAGGACGCGATGAAGGAGGCGATCCAGCTCGCGCGCCTGGGAAACCAGTATTTCGACCAGAAGGCGCCGTGGGAACTCATCAAGAAGGATCGCGTGGCCTGCGGGACCGTGCTCCACGTCGCCTTGCGGGTCGGTCGATCCCTGGCCATCATCATGGCCCCGTTCCTCCCCTTCAGCTCCTCCCGTCTCTGGCGGGCGCTGGGATATGACACGGACGTCCATGCGCAAACGTGGGACGAGGCCCTCGAGGACGTGCCCACTGGCCAAGCGCTGCGCGTCGGCAAGCCGTTGTTCACCAAGATCGATCTCAGCGACACGAAGGAGACGCCCGCGGACCGCTTCGATCTCCGAGTCGCCCAAATCGCGGATGTTCAGGAGCATCCGAACGCCGACAACCTCTACATCCTCGAGGTGGACATCGGGGGGGAGAGACGGCAAATCGTCGCCGG
>VBLV01000091.1 GCA_005879045.1 Methanobacteriota archaeon
CGGGGAACCGGGCCAGCTCGCCGATTGTCCGAACGCCGACCCCCTCGAGGACCTGGGCCGTCTTGGGCCCCACGCCGCTAATCTTCGTGACGGGCAGCGGCTCCAGGAAGGCGGTCACCTCCTCCGGTCGTACGACCTTGAGCCCGTCGGGCTTCGCCATGTCGGAGGCAATGTTCGCGATCGACTTGTTCGGCCCGACGCCGATCGTGCAGGCGAGGCCCTCCTTCTCCCGGACCGCGGCCTTGACCTTGGCCGCGTACGCCGCCACGTCGTCGAACCCGTGGACCTTCGACGTGACGTCGAGGAACGCCTCGTCGATGCTCACGTGCTCGAGGACGTCCGCGAAGGACCGGAGGACCTCGATGACGCTCTCGGAGGCCGCCATGTAGAGATCGTAGTTCGGCCGCAGGTAGGTGGCCTGCGGCAGCTTGTGCCAGGCCATGCTGATCGGCATGCCGCTCTTCACGCCGAGCTGGCGGGCCTCATAGCTCGCCGCCATGACGACCCCTCGGCCCTTCCCCCCTTTCGGATCCGCGCCGACGACCACCGGCTTACCGATCAGATCCGGATTTCCGCGCCGCTCCACGCTGACGTAGAACGCATCCATGTCCACGTGGAAGATCACGCCGGGCACGGCCGCTCATCTCCCGCGGCGGGTAAAGACCTTCGTGAAGAATCCGGCTCACTGGATGCAGAATTCGTTGCCGTCGGGATCGAGCATGATGACGCAGTACTCGCCCATCTCCTCGAGTTCGTGGTGTTTCGTCGCCCCGAGGCCCACCAGGCGCGTCACCTCCGAATTCACCTGCTCCTGCCGCGCCTCGAGAGGCACTCGAAGTCCCCCACTTGCGTTGACGTCGATGTGGAGACGATTCTTTCCCAGCTTCGGGGTGTCCATCTGTTGGAAGTAGATCCGAGGCCCCTTCCCGTCCGGATCGATGATCGCGCTGGCCGAATTCCACTCGGACTCGGGGATGCCTTGGTCCTTGAGCCACGCTTGCCACGAGGCGAATCCCGCGGGGGGATCCTGAAGCTTATAGCGGAGCGCCTGAGCCCAGAATCTTGCGAGGCGATCGGGGTCCGTTGTGTCGAATACAATCTGCGTGGCCGTTCCCATCGAGTTCCCCGCTTCATGCGAGCGTCGAATGCCTATTTAGGCAACGACCCGCCAACAGGCGGCCTTCGTGCGGCTGGAGCGTGGGCGTGCGTGCCAGATATATCACCGGTGATAACCGGGCGGGAGCGTATTTCCTAGCACGGTCCGTCGAACGGGCGTGCATCGCGGCACCCTGCTAGCCGCCACCCTGCTCGCGTGCCTGGCGGTGTCGTTCATCGGCCCCTCCGCGGCGGGAAGCGACCGGGCTGGCCTTGTCGCACCGGACGCGGTCGCGGGCCCTTCCGTGAGCCCCATGGCCGCCAATCTCACCCTTTCGATCATCGCGAACGTCTCCCTCGTGGACCCCGGCGACACGGTGTTTCTCTACGCCAACGCACGGAACGTCGGCAACGAGACGGCGACGAATGCGACCTTCGAGGCGCCGTTGGACGTCAACTCGAGCTACGTCTGGTCCTTCCCTAACGCGACGTACGATTCGATCAATCGGACCCTCCGGTGGACCGTGGCCAGCCTCGCGGTCGGCGGCCGCGTCGATGTCGTCTGGGTCATCCGCGTGGCCGTCGGGACCCCGGACAACACGACGATCGACTGTCGGTGGCGGGCATCCTACGCGAACGCGACCGGTACGCCGCTTCCGCCGGGAGAGGTCGTGACGACGGTCCGGGTCCGTGCCCCGGTCTTCGATCCGCAGCTCCGGCCGGTCCCTCTGGCGGCTGAACACGCCGATACGGTCGTCGCGAAGCTCTACGTGAACAACACGGGATCGGGCACCGCCCTCGGCGCTTGGTCGAATTGGACCCTGGGCGGGAACTTCCAATTCGAATCCCTCGAGGAGAACGTCACTGTGACGAACGTGTCCGACGGCTTCCAGGTCGCGTTGTCGAACCTCCCGCCGGGGCCCCACGCCCTCACGGCCCACCTCCTCGTCCTCCGCGGTCTCAACGACGGCCTCTCGATGGGCATTCAGACTCTATGGACGGCAACGGACGGAAACGGGAATCGGCTCGTTCCGATATCGACATCGGATACGGTCACGCTCTCGGCCCCAACCCTCCGGCTCGCCATGAACGCCTCGGCCCCCCAGGTGAACACGTCGGCGCGGTTCGTCCTCACGGTGACGGTCCGCAACACGGGCCACGCGGCCGGGATCGGCTGGCTCAACACGACTATCCCCAGCGGACCTCTGTTCATCTCGGACAACGGTTCGTTCCCGCGCACGAACCAAGGGAGACGATACAGCTGGACGCTCCCCTCCATCGCACCCGGCGGCTCCGTGGTCCTGGGAATCAACTTCGACGCGGCCCCGGATGCCGGTGCCGGGAGCTTCGTGTTCACGCTCGCCTTCACGGACGGGAAGGGGAGTCAGCCGGCCACCGTCACGGGCCCACGGATCGACATCGAATTCGTGAGTCCCCCGACGAGCCCGCCACCCCCGGTTCCCGCCGACCTCACCCTCTGGGCGGCGATCGCGGCCGCGGGCGGGCTTGCGGCTGCGCTCGTGGTCTGGCGACGGCGCCGCGCGTCCGAGCTCGGAGTGGAGGACGTGTTCGTCGCGGACGGGGCGGGCCATCTCCTCACCCACCGGTCCTCCGGCCTCTTGGCCTACGAGGACGAGGACATCCTGATGGGGATGTTCAAGGTCATCCAGGACTTCGTCCACGATTCCTTCGCGAAGGGGACCAACGACGTGATGAAGTCGATAGAGGTCGGGGACCGGAAGATCATCATCGAACGGGGTCGCTACCACTCCCTCTCCGTCGTCTACCGCGGGCAGGACCGTGGCGATCTCGCGGAACGGATCCGAAGGTTGTCGTCGTTGATTGACGAGCGATTCGGCCCGACCCTGGTGAATTGGTCGGGCGACCTCGACGAACTCCGGGGCCTTGCGGGCCTCCTCCCACAGGTCTGGAAAGACCATCCCCGTCGGCGCCCACGCCGCTGGCCAAGTCCCCGAAGAGGTTCCGCGACCCCCGATTCTTCCAAGATTGCGGAGACTGCCACGAACGAAAGTGGTAGTGCAGAATTCAGCGAGCCTGATCTGGTGGCCGAACCGCCGAAGTAGCTCACGTCGATCGGAGAAAACGAGACGTCCCGAAACGGCTAGCCGAACTCGCCGAGGCTCTTTTGACTGGCCGGAGGGCCCGCCTTCGACGGGAACTCGTACTCCATCATGCCCGCCAGCCGCCGGAACTCGTTCACGCTGCCAGGTCCGAAGCCTGCGTAGTGATTGTTGAAGAACACGAGGGCGCCCTTGACCGAATCGGAGGCGCCATCGAGCTCCTTGTACCACTCCCGCATCTCTGCGGATTTGTCCTTCTGGGTCTCCTTGAACTCCGTGATCTCGCGGTCCCCGACCATCCGCAGGTAGACATATTCGGCCGTGACGTCCGTCGGGCTCTTGAGATACTGATTCTCCGTCCAGACCATTGCGACGTTGCGGTCTCG
>VBLV01000006.1 GCA_005879045.1 Methanobacteriota archaeon
GATCCCACGCGGATCGTCAACATGACCGGGCGCGCCGCGACCGACCTCGTCCCCGGTAAGGACGGCGTCGCCAACGTCGGGGCCGAAGACTGGACCGCGCAGTCGGATCAGTTCATCGCGAAAGGCACCTTGATCCGCGTCACCGGTTACGGCGACGGGAAAATCCAGGTCACGATTTCCACGCCAGAAGGACCCGAACCTTCGAAGTCGAACGACCCCTCCGCGGCGCCGCCTTCTTCGCCCTAGGCCGCGCCTTCAAGTCCGGTGCTTTCGGACCTTCAGGGTGACGTTGTCCGGATCGACCGCGGTCACGATAACCGGCTCTCCGCGGGCGATGTCATCTTCCGCGACCGCGCTCCACGATTCGTGCTCGACGTGCACGACCCCTTTCGCGCTGGCCTTCATCGGGACGACCGCGCGACCGGTCTTGCCGACCAGCGTGTCGCCGGAGAAGTAGCGCTGCGTGATGACCTTCGTCGTCGTCTGCTGAAACGCGAACGCTAATCCCACGCCGATCATGACGATCAGGATGCCGGACGCCAGATAGTCGAACCGGCTGACGAGCCATCCGTGGGCGATCAGGAAGATGCCGAAGGCGACGACGGCCAGGACGACGAGGAGCGACCGGATGCCGTACAGGAACAGCCGATCGAGGAGACTCGATACCGGCAGGTCCGGACTCTTACTTGTCATCCCCTCTCGTAGCTCCCTCGGCGGAGGCGAGCACGCCCCGGAAGGGCCGGATGAGCTCGGTGAATTCGAGCGGGAGGATGAATTTCGTCGCGGGGCCAGCGCCGAGCGCCTTGAGAGCGTCCAGGTACTGCAGCATCAACGTCTTCTCGTCGACCCCTTTCGCGGCTCCGAAGATCGTCAAGAGGGCCTGCGCGTATCCTTCCGCGTTCAAGATCGCGGCTTGTCGTGCACCTTCCGCGCGGAGGACCGCGGACTGCTTGTCCCCTTCCGCGATCGTGACCGTGGCGGTCTTCCTCCCGTCGGCTTCGATGACGACGGCCCGCCGGCTCCGTTCGGCGGACATCTGGAGAATCATCGCATCCGTGACGTTCTTGGGAGGGAGGATCTCCCGGATCTCGACGTTCGTGACCTTGACGCCCCAGCGTGTGGTGACCTCGTCGAGCTTCGTCCGCAAGATCGCGTTGATCTCCTCCCGCTTCGACAGCACCTCATCGAGGATGATGTCGCCGACGACCGCCCGGAGCGTTGTCGTCGCGATTCCCATCGCCGCTCCCTCGAAGTTGTTCACCCGAATCACGGAGTGCGCGGCGCTCGCGACCTTGAAGTACACGATGAAGTCGACGTCCACGGGGGCGTTGTCTTTCGTGATGCACGTCTGGTGCGGGATCGTCAGGAATCGTTCCCGCAAGTCGACGCGGACCGGCTTGTCAATCCCTGGAATCACGACGACGATCCCGGGCCCTTTCTCCGCTTGGGCTTTCCCGAGTCGGAAGTTCACGATCCGCTCGTACTCCTTGACGACCTTGAGGCTGGCGAAAAGCAGGATCAGGATGATGATCACAAAGATGAACGCGCCGACCGCGGCGCCGACGAGATCGGCGCCCTGCAGCGCGGTCACCGAACCGAGGTCGAGAAGGCTCACAAATACCCCCATACCAGTTCCCCGCGGTAGGAAGCTCGCTCCTCGACTTAAGGCCATTGTCGGATTGCCGCAGTCCGACTTGTGCCCGGATTGAAACCTTTATCCCGGTTGCGCAGGTTCGGTGGCTTGTGTCCCCGGAGGACCGACTCCAGGCCGTCTTGCGCGGCTCCGAGGAAGTCGTCACCCGCGACGACTTGCGGAGGCTCCTCGATCGGACCGCCTCCCCGCGGGCGTACGTGGGACTCGAGCCGTCCGGGCTGATGCACATCGGCACCGCGTTCGTGATCGGATCGAAGGTCGGAGACCTCATTCGCGCCGGCTTTCATGCGATCATCTTCCTCGCGGATTGGCATGCGTACATCAACGACAAGCTCGGGCGGAATCTGGAGAATCTGCGCATCTGCGCGGAGTACTTCAAGGACGGTTTCCGGGCGGTCGGCGTGCCGGAATCCGTCGAGTACCTGTACGCGAACGAGTTCGTCCGCCATCCGGAGTACTGGCAGAACGTGATCCAAGCCTCGAAAGCCTCGACGGTCGCTCGGATCCGGCGGGCGCTCACGATCATGGGCCGGAAGGAGGAGGAGGCGGACCTCGATTCGTCGAAGCTCATCTACCCGGCGATGCAGGTCGCCGACATCCATTGGATGGACCTGGACCTCGCGCTCGGCGGCATGGACCAGCGGCACGCGCACATGCTGTACCGCGACGTGGCCCCGAAGCTCGGGTGGAAACAGGTGGTCGCCCTCCATACGCCGCTCCTGCCCGCCCTCGACGGCGGCGGTCGCATGGACCTCGTCGCGGGGAAGATGTCGAAATCCCGACCGGACGCGAGCATCCTCCTGAACGACGACCCGCGCGAGGTCGAGCGGAAGATCGGCAAAGCGTTCTGCCCTGCGAAAGAGCCGGTCGGCAATCCGGTCCTCGAGATTGCGCGCCTGATCCTGTTCCCTCGTCGCGGGAAGTTGATGATCCCGAGGGATCCGAAATTCGGCGGCGATGTCGTCTACGAGTCGTTCAACGAGCTCGCGAAGTCGTACGCGAACGGGGAACTGCACCCGAAGGACCTGAAGGCAGGCGTCGCTGTGGGCGTGAACGGCGAGCTCGCGCCCGTGCGGAAGTACTTCGAGGCGCACCCGGAGAATCTCGAGGCCGTTCAACGAATCACCCGGGCCGGGTGAACCTCTGCGGCGGAACGAGCAGGCCGCGTATCTCGCGGCGCTCGCAGGCGCTTTGCTGCTGGTGAGCGGTTGGACGGGCGCTCGGCCGGTGAACCGATTCTTCTCTCTCCTCGAGGACATCTTCGGGACGAGGCCGTTCCTCATCGTCCTCGCATACATCTTCGTGGGTCTCGCTTCCCTCGGAGGCATCGCGGTCCTCCTCGGCGGCTATCTGATCTGGATCGACCGTGTCCGAACCGGACGGATGCTCATCTTGATCGGGTCCGGCGCCGGATTTTTCACGCTTCTGTTTTTCGTCGTCTCAAACCTTCGGCGAGAAGAATTTTCGCTCCTCCTGAGCGTCCTCCCGATTGTGCTCGGCATCGCGATCGGAATCGTTGCGCGATTCTGGGCCAAAGCGACTCCAATCTTGTGACAGCTCAGAGAGGCGGAACCGAGGACGCCGCGGTGCCGCGGGGATTCGTAACTTGCCCGCGCACCATCACCAAGAGCACGAACCCCAGAAATGCGAGTGCGGCCGCGAGGGTGAACGGGACCGAGGTCTCGAAAGCGACAGTGGGCCCGAACGAATCCGCCAGGAGGCCTGCGACAAGGAGGCCGACCGCCCCGCCCAAGAGCTGGAAGGCGAAGATCAGCCCGAACGCCGCGCCTTGAAGCCGGCGGTGGCTCGACTCCGCGACGAACGAGAAGAGCGCGGGATACGTCAGGAAGAGCGCCGAACCGAGCGTCCAGAATGTGACGAGCACCACACGCAGGTCGTTGACAAGTGCGCCTACGAGGCCGGCGATCGTTAGGGCGGCGTACGACGCGACAAGCGCCCGATAGCGCCCGAACCGGCGGCTTACGCGACCGAAGAAGAACGCGGCCACGCTTCCTGCGAGGATCCAGAGGGCCACCGCGACGCCCGACAAATCGCTCGGCAGTCCAAACTTCTCGTGCAGGAGGAGCGGGCCGAAGTAACTGAAGATGTTGAACACGGCGCCGCCGAGGGCGAGCGGCAGAAGCCAAAGTCGGACGGCGCGCAAGACATCGAGGTAATTCCGCGCCGAGGGGACGGACTGAGGCGGGGGCGAGGACCGACCGCGGGCGAGGAAGAGACCGACCGCGACGGCGAGCAAGTTCAAGCCGCCCCACAGGACGAACGGCGATTGCCAACCGATCGCGACCGCCAGCACGGCCCCGCTGCCCATCCCCAGGATGACGCCCGCGTCGCCGAACGCGCTCTGGAATCCCATCGATCTGTCGAGTCCGGGTCCCTGGAACTCCCGGCCGATCCAGGAGATTCCGACGGGATGGTAGAAGCTCGCGCCGATCCGAGAGACGGCCACGAGAACGAGCAGCGTCCAGAAACTCGACGACAAGGTCACGAAAAGCGAGCCGAGGCCGAGGATTGCGATTCCGATTGGCAAGAAGCGCGATGGATCACGTCGGTCCGACATGATGCCAAAGAGGAATTGGAAGACCGCGGTCACGACCAGCGCAATGCCGCCGAGAAGTCCGACCTCTGCGGGCCCGAAGCCTCCGAACTGGGATTGCAGGACGACGATCTGGCCCGCGAGCATCGTGACGGCCCCATCGTTCGTGAGATGGTAAATCGAGTTCGCGAGGAGGACCCGGCGGTCGCCGCCCACCCGGGCCGCGATGCACGCTCGGCTTATAGGATTAGCCCCGAACCGGCCCGGACGGATTGCAGTTTCCCGGTGTCGCTAGGTCCAAATAGGGCCACAAGGATGGCGCGACCGGCCAGGAGACCGCGGACGGCCGACGGTGACCCTTCGGGGTTGCTGAGGAACGTCCCCCCTCCCCAGGTACGGTGGCCCCGCGCAAGCGGAGGGGCCCGAGAGGGCCGGCAAGGGCGCAGAAACGACACAGCCCGCGTCGAGGATGAATCGCCCGGCGAGGACGTTGACGCGGGATCTGGTGAGACGGCGACACCCCACCGGAGCAAGTCCAAGCAGGCGCAATGCGCCAGGTAGG
>VBLV01000007.1 GCA_005879045.1 Methanobacteriota archaeon
ACCTCTACGCCAACGTCCGACCCGTCTACTGGATTCCCGGCGTCCCGAGCCCCGTCACGCATCCGGAGCGCCTCGACATCGTCATCTTCCGCGAAGGCACCGAGGACGTGTACGCCGGGATCGAATGGGAAAAAGGGACCCCGGAAGCGCGGCGGCTGATCGAGATCCTCGACACGGAGTTCCACGTCCGCGTGCGCGCGGATAGCGGGATCGGCGTCAAGCCCGTGAGCGAGACCGGCTCGAAGCGTCTGGTCCGGAAGGCGATCCGGTACGCGATCGACAACGGTCGGAAGTCCGTGACCCTCGTGCACAAAGGAAACATCATGAAGTACACGGAGGGCGCGTTCCGCACCTGGGGCTACGAAGTCGCGAAGATCGAGTTTCGAGAATCGACAATCCCCTGGGACGATGTCGTCAAGTCGCACGGCGGCAAGGTGCCGGATGGCAAGATCGTGATCAAGGACGTCATCGCGGACAACATGTTCCAGCAGCTCCTCCTGCGGCCGGAAGAATACGACGTCCTCGCGACGACGAACCTGAACGGGGACTACCTGAGCGACGCGGCCGCGGCTCAGATCGGCGGGCTGGGCGTGGCGGCCGGCGGGAACATCGGAGACGCCCACGCGCTGTTCGAGCCGGTGCATGGGAGCGCGCCGAAATACGCCGGGATGGACAAGGTCAACCCGACCGCGGAAATGCTCGCGGGTGTGATGATGCTCGAGTACCTGGGCTGGCGGGACGCCGCGGTCCGCTTGCGATCGGCCGTCAAGTCGGTCGTCGGATCGAAGGTCGTCACGTACGACCTCGCACGCCAGATGCCAGGGGCCAAGGAAGTCCGCACGTCCGCCTTTGCTCGCGCGGTCATCGATGCGATGGACGGGGCGGGCCGGTGACCCGCCGCGCCGGCCACGCGTGCCGGTCGAACCTCGAGACGGTCATCTGCCTCGAGATGGAGCGCCAGGAGCTGCCTCACGAACATCGCTCCCTCCGGTTCCGGGTGTACGATGCCCGCGGGGGCTCGACGAACTATGAGCCGGCAATCGTCGCGCGCCGCGGTCCGATCCTGTTCCTCGTCGAGCCGATTGGTTCGGCGCGGAGCGGCACCGTCCGACGCCTCACGGGATTCCTGCAGCAACACTCGCCGGAAATCGTCCTCGTTCTCGTGACGCCCGACGCGGCTCTGGCCGAGATTGCTCCGGAAGCGTACGACGAAATTTACGGTGCATCCGACGTCGGAAGATTGACCGCGCGAATCCGCGAGCAGGACCCGGACGGCATCGTGCAGCCGTTCCACAAGCCGCAAGGAAGCGTCAACAGGTCCCGCGACACCGCCAAATAAGGCAAGGAACATCGCGAGCCGATGGCCGCGGCCCACTGGACCGAAGACCTGTTCCTTCGCCATCCGGAGGTGTTCCTCGCGGTCCATGAGAATGCTTGGTCCAAGGGCGAGGAGCAAGCGCGCGACCTGAACGCAATCCTGGAGCGATTTGGCGTTCCTGCAGGCGGCCGAATTCTCGACGCGCCGTGCGGCATCGGACGGCACGCGACGCGCCTCGCGAAGATGGGCTACCGGACTGTGGGGGTAGACCTGTCCCCGGTGTTCGTCGCGCGCGCGACCGAACTCGCGCGCCAAGAGGGCGTAGCCGATCGCGCGACGTATCGCATCGGAGACCTCCGCCGGCTCACAGAAGCGGTCCCCGTGACCGAAGGGCCATTCGACGCGGCCCTCAACCTCTGGACCTCCCTCGGGTATTACGATGAAGAGACGGACGTCCGAATCCTCCAGGAGTACGGAAAGCTGGTCCGCCCCGGAGGCATCCTGGTCATCTACATCGTGAACCGAGACTTCGTCGTCCGGCATTTCGACCCGCAAGGCTACGAGGCGTTGGGCGACCTCGTCCACATCGAGCAGCGGCACCTGGACCTCGTGACCTCCCGGATGCGGAACGAGTGGCGCTTTTTCCGGAGGAATGGAGTGGACCTGGATCACATCCTGACGGTGCCAATCGATCACTGCATCTACAGCCTCCACGAGCTACGCCGACTCCTGGTCCGTGGCGGGTGGCATCCGACCGAAGCATTCGGCGGATTCAAGATGGACGCGCCCTCGATCGACAGCCCGACCCAGGTGGTCGTCGGGAGGCGATGAGTGCCCGCCGGAATCGTTCGCCCGCCATTGGAGGACGTCGAGGCGATTCGAATGTTCCTCGAGGAGGAGGGCATCGCACACGGGGCCCACCTGCTCGATGTGCCGTGCGGAATCGGCCGACGGGCGATTGGGCTCGCGGAGGCCGGATTCGAGATCACGGCCGTCGATCCGAACGAAATGGGAATCGCCGCGGCCACCGAGCGAATTCCCGATGCCGTCGGCAGCCGTCTGCACTTCGCGACCGCGTCCCGCGACTCGCTCCCCGGATTGCCTGCGGGGGCCCGATTCGATGCGATTCTCTGTTTGGACCATGCGCTGGGTCGAGCGTCCACCGCGGACGACGTCGCGTTCCTTCGTCGCCTTGCGGCACACGTCCGCCCCGAAGGGCGGCTCGTCTTGGACCTGCTGAACCGCGACTTCTTCGCGTCTCGAGGGCGGCCGTTCGCCTTCCACACGATCGGGTCGCTGGAGCAGCACGAGTTCCGGTCGTTCGACGCGGTGACCGGCGTGCTGCGATTGGAGTGGAAGTTCTACGAGCGAATCGGCGAGGATCTGAAGCACCGTACCGATTCGTACGCGGAGCTCACACTCCTCACGCCGAGGGACGTCGCCGGGAGCCTCGGACAGTCGGGTTGGCGGATCGTCGGTGTCTGGGGAGGATGGCGTCGAGAAGCCGTGACCGCGGACCATCGGAAACTGATCGTCCTCGCAACACCCGCGGGTTGAAAAGGGAAGGGCGCTTTCCTCGAGGGAACATGGCCCTGACCGCCCTCGACACGGTCGCGGTGACCGCCTTCCTCGCGGTCGCCTTGTCGATCTTCGGACGGAAGATGTACCTCCGGCTTCGGTACCTGTTCACCGCCCAGCGGAAGGAGCCGCGGTGGGACCGCCTTCCGACGCGCCTGAAGAACTTCGTCGTGTATGGGATCTTCCAACGGAAGGTCGCGCGCGAGTGGTACGCGGGCGTGCTCCACTCGTTCATCTTCTGGGCGTTCGTAATCCTCGGCGCGAGCGTCGTGGAGATCACGGCACAGGCGTACGCTCCGGGCTGGCGGGTCCCGACCCCCACGATCGCGGGCTTCTCGCTCACCGGCCCGCTCTACCTGGCGGAAGAGGTCATCGCCGTCCTGGCGGCGATCGGAGTCGGGATGGCCCTCTACCGCCGCTATGTGATCCGACCGAAGAAACTCATGCATGAAGGGATGCGCGACGCGACGATCGTCCTCTGCTTCATCCTCGGAATCGTCATCTCGTTCCTCCTCTTCAATGCGGCCGACGCCGCGGCCGGGACCGTCGCCCTCCCGGAATGGAAGCCGATTTCGTCGGCGATTGCGAGCACCTCGATCTTCGGCGCCGACCCGGCGTTGTGGTGGCGGACGTTGTGGTGGACACACGTCGTCCTCCTGTTCTCTTTCCTGGCGTACGTCCCGCACTCGAAGCACATCCACATCATCTTCGCGATCGTGAACACGTTCTTCATGGACCTCACGCCGAAGGGCGCCCTGAAGACGGTCGACTTGGAGAAGTCCGAGACGTTCGGGGTGAGCCGCGTCGAGCAGCTCTCATGGCGGGGGCTCCTCGACGGCTACGCGTGCACGGAATGCGGACGGTGCACCGCCGCGTGTCCCGCGAACGCGACGGGCAAACCGCTGAACCCGATGCGAATCATCACGAACATCCGGGACACGCTGAACGACCAGGGCGGTGCAATCGTGGGAGGGCAGGTCGACGGCCTGCCGGACATGTTCCAGACCGTCCACACGGACGAGGGGATCTGGGCGTGCACGACGTGCTACGCCTGTGTGTATGAATGCCCGGTGATGAACGAGCACGTGCCGAAGATCATCGACATGCGGAGGAACCTGGTGCTGACCCAGGGAAAGATCCCTCCCGAGTCGATGGACATGCTGCGGAACATCGAGACGAACTACAACCCGTGGGGCATCGGATGGGACCAGCGGGGACGGTGGGCCGAAGGGCTCGGGGTTCGGACGCTGGCAGAGACCATTGCAGCGAACGAGCCGGTCGACGTGCTGTATTGGGTCGGCTGCGCAGCCTCCTTCGACGACCGGAATCGGAAGGTCGCACAGGCCTTCGCCCGCGTCTTGAAGAAGGCAGGCGTCCGGTTCGCGATCCTCGGCGCCGAGGAGAAGTGCACCGGAGACCCGGCGCGCCGGATCGGCAACGAGTACCTCGCGCAGACGATGATCCGGGCGAACGTGGCCACGCTGAACGGATACGGGGTCAAGCGGATCGTCGCGAGCTGTCCGCACTGCTTCAACGCCATCAAGAACGAA
>VBLV01000030.1 GCA_005879045.1 Methanobacteriota archaeon
GGGGTCGCGTTCGACGTGTCCGAGCGCACGCGCACCGAAGAGAGTCTCCGCCGGAGCGAGGAGCGGTTCCTGTTGCTCGGTCGGGCGACGAACGATGTCGTGTGGGACTGGGATCTCCAGACGGACGGCATGTGGATGAACGACAACGTGGCCGCCATGTTCGGCTACCGGGCCGAAGAGATCGAGCCCACCGGAACGTGGTGGGAGGAACGCCTCCATCCGGACGACCGGGGACGGGTCGGGTCCAGCGTCGACGATCTCATCGGGACCGGAGGGTCCGTGTGGAGCGCGGAATACCGGTTCCGCCGTCACGACGGCGCGTATGCCACGGTCGTCGATCGTGGGTACGTCCTCCACGACGCCTCCGGACATCCTGTTCGCATGATCGGTTCCGTGATGGACGTCTCGAAGCAACGCAAGGCCGAGGCGATCCAGTCCGCGGTGTACAAGATCTCCGAGGCGGCGAACGCCGCGAAGGACCTTCCGGAACTGTATCGGCACATCCACAAGGTCATCGGCGGTTTGATGCCCGCCACGAACTTCTACATCGCGCTGTACGACGACCGGGCCCAGACCCTCAGCTTCCCCTATTTCGTCGACGAAGAGGAAAGCCCTCCGCCGCCGCAGAAGCTGGGCCGTGGCCTCACCGAATACGTCCTCCGGAGCGGACGCCCGCTCCTCGCCTCCCAAGCGGTGTTCGAGGAGCTCGTGCGCGTGGGGGAAGTCGAGTCGGTCGGACCACCGTCGGTGGACTGGGTCGGGGCGCCGCTGGCGAGCCTCGGCAAGACGATCGGGGTGATCGTCGTCCAGAGCTACACGGAAGGCGTCCGGTTCGGGGAAGAAGACAAAGCGATCCTCAATTTCGTGTCGGAACAGGTGGCGGGAGCCATCGAGCGACGGCGGACGAAAGAGAGCCTCGTCCAGACATCGTCCGAGCTGCAAGCGATCTTCCGGGCCGTCCCCGACCTGTACTTCCGCCTCGCGTCGGATGGGACGATCCTCGGCTACTACGCCGGGCGCTATGCGGATCTGTACGTCCCGCCGGAATCCTTCCTGGGCCGCCGGATCCACGAGGTCCTACCGCGGGAGGTCGGCGAGCCGTTCGCGAGGGCGATGCAGAAAGTCCTCCGGACGAATTCCGTCGCGACGATGGAGTACGGGCTCGAGGTGCAGGCCGGTCGGAAGGAGTTCGAGGCGCGGATCATCCCGCTCATGAATGACCAGGTGGTCGTCGTCGTCCGCGACATCACGGAGAAGAAGGCCGCCGAGGCGGCCTTGAGGGAATCGACGGACCGGCTCCGGCAATCGGAGCGGCTCGCGACGCTCGGGCAACTCGCAGGGTTCATCGCCCACGAGTTGAATACGCCCCTCACGAACATCTCCCTCCTCACAGACGCGGCGGCTCGCCGCACGAAGGCCCCCGGCGTCCACGAGAAGCTCGACAAGATCAACGAGGAAGGACGAAAGGCCGCGGAGATCATCCGGAATCTGACGAGCCTTTCCCGGAACCAACAAATCCAGGCGGTCGATTCGGACCTGCGATCCATCGTCGAGGCGGCGCTCGACCAGGTGCGCTCGTATCGGAAGAAAGGCGTGCCGATCGAGGTGAGCCTCGGGGAGGCCCCTCTGAGGCTGAAGGGCGATCCGCTTCAGCTTCAGGAAGCCGTCGTGAACCTCGTGAAGAACGCGATCGACGCGACGGATCGCGGGTCGGTCCAGGTGCGCCTCGAGGAACGCCCGGGCTCCTATGCGATCGTGATCACCGACACGGGGATCGGAATGTCGCCGGACGTCTTGGCGCGGGTGTTCGATCCGACCTACACGACGAAGCCTCGCGGGGAAGGACTCGGCCTCGGCCTACCCCTGGCGAAACACATCGTCGCGGGCCACGGCGGCACGATCGAGGCGACCTCCGAGCCGGGCGTTGGCTCCACATTCACCGTCCTGCTCCCCCGAGGGGACGTCGATGAAGATCCTGGTCGCCGATGACGACGCGGTCCTGCGGAACGAGCTCGCGGACTTGCTTCGCGAAACGGGAGAGGACTCCGGCTGTACCGATCTCGACTGAGATCCGTCCAGATCGCGATCGAAGACGGGAAGCTTCGAGCCCGCGTTGTGCTCGCCCCCATGGGCCTTGTCGCGACGTCCGAGAACGAGGTCACCGAGCAGGTCATGAACCTTCGCGAGCCGTCCCTGACCGTGTAGGGTTCGTCGACGCGGTTGCACGGCGCCCGGCGCCTCGATCTCGTCGAGAAGCCGTATGAGGTCGACGCCCTTCGTCGGACGCTCCAGACGGTTCAGGAGGAGCTACGGGCCCGAACGTTGCTCGGTGTGCCGGCGGCCGAGGGCGCGATCGCCCGGGTTCTTTCGGACGCCGCGACTCGGAAGGTGCTCCTCGCCGTCGTAGGTCCTCGCGCCCAACCGCCGACCGGGGCGACTCTCGTTCTGCGGATCGACGAAGAGGTCCATCCGCCGAACGTCTTTGCGGCGAACCAGCTGTCCCAATTGGACGCCGCGATTGAGGCGCACATCAGACGGGTCGAGCGCCCCGTCGTCTACGCGGCGGATCTCTCCCTCCTGCAGGCCGTCCACGGTCTCGAGGACATGAAGGCCTGGGTCCGACACATGAACGGCCGGTGCGGGGCGAAGGGTGGAGCCCTCATCCTGGCGTCCGTGGACCGGGAGCTCGCAGAGCAGGTCGAGAAGGACAGCGTCCCCTCCGAGGGGCTCCAGGCGATGCTCGAATCCCTGGCCAACCCGATCCGGCGAGCGGTCGTCGCCTACGTGGTCGCATCCGGACCCGTCGCGTACTCCGGAATCCTGAAGAAGAACTTCGTCGACTCGTCGTCCAAGCTTTCCTTTCACCTTCAAAAACTGCAGTCGGACGGGCTCCTCGCCAAGGGCGACGCCGGCCGTTACGTGGTCACGGAAGCGGGGCAGCGGGCGTGGCAGGTCGTCCGGGCCCTCTCGGACCGCAAGCCGCCCTCTCTCCTGATCTCAAAATCGTGATCCGGGCGCGACGTTCGCTGCGATGGCTTGTCAAGTCGCGTCAACTGGCCGCTATATATAGTCGCCCCTCCCCATCGACACGGGAAGGACGATGATTAGCCTGCCTCCGGAGACCCGAGCTGCGGGATCTTGCATCTTGGTCGTCGACGACGACGACGGGGTGCGCGAGAACCTCGCGGAGCTGTTCGAACTGGTCGGGTATTCCGTCTTGACGGCGGCGAACGCGACGGAGGCCATGGAGGCGCTCCGAAACCGCGAGGTGGACCTACTTCTGACCGACTTCCGGATGCCCGGCCCGAACGGGGTCGAGCTCATCGAGTCCGCGCGCCGCGCGAAGCCCGGGCTGCGGGCAGTCTTGATGACGGCGTTCGGCGACACGTTCACCGAGATCGAGAGCGTGCGCCGCGGGGCGATCGGCTATCTCAACAAGCCGTTCGAGGCGGACGAGATCACGGGCCTCGTCGCACGAATCCTTGCGCTCAAACGGGAGTAGAGACTCATGGAAGCTCTGCAGGTGACCCAGACGATCATGGACGACTATTCCGCGCGCATCCTGCTGGGAACGTTCGAGCGCCCGGCGTCTGCCATCGAACTCGGTCGCCGGTTCGGAATTCCGATCGCCGCGTGCTACCGCCGGATCAAGCAGCTCGAGGGCTTGGGCCTCTTGTACGGGGAGCGAGCGGAACCGTCCCGGAACGGGAGAGGACTCCAGCTGTACCGATCTCGATTGAGATCCGTCCAGATCGCGATCGAGGACGGGAAGCTCCGAGCCCGCGTGGTGCTCGCCCCCATGGGCGTTGCCGCGACGTCCGAGAACGAAGTCACCGAGCAGATCATGAACCTTCGCGAACCGTCCCTGACCGTGTAGCGTTCGTCGACGCGGTTGCCCGGGGCTCGGGTGCCCCGATCTCAGTTCGCCCCGCTCTGTTTAGATTTTTTCTGAACCTCGCGCGAAGGCTGGCCAGTTCGATTCGGAAGGCGATCCGCCGTAACGAACCCGCCGTCCAAGCAGAGCGACCGCAAGCCTTCGTACGCCAGCTCTGCGAGCGGCTCCAGGTTGACGACGTCTTCCATGTTGTATTCGAGGAGGAGGTCCAGAGCGTCGTCATCGCCCGCGTCGTATGCGTGCCAGAGGCGCACCGCGTCGAAGCCTCCAAGGCCGGTCGTCTCCTCGCTCCGCAGGATCCCCACCTGCGACTCGATCGCCTTGAGGCCGCCGACGAACCCGAGCCGCCTCAGCGGATGCACGAGGTCGAGGTGGATCTGGTCCAAGGCCATTCGCGGGAACGCTTTTCGAAGGAACGGCACGTCGAAGCGAGAGCCGTTGAAGGTGACGAGGAGTTTCGCGCGCTCCATCGCGGCGGGAAGATCGTCCAGGTTGTCGCCTTGGACGAAGGATCGTCTCTTTGTCCCGTCGAACACTCCGACCACGGTCACCGCATCCCGACCGATCGACAGCCCGGTCGTCTCGATGTCCAGATACGCGATCGCGTTCGCGAACTCGGGCCAGGCGCGCCAATGATCCCGGGCCGGGAGATTCCGCGCGAAGTAGCGATGCCGCCCTCGGCGCAACGCCTCGTCGGACCGAACGACCTCGTCCGCGATGCGACGCAGGACGCGCGCAGGCACGTGGCCCGGCCTCGATGCCGCCGAGAAATCGTCCCACGTGCGGATTCCCTTCCGCCAGAGCCGCTCCTCCGTCCGGTAGCCCACTCCCCGGATGTGAACGAACGTCTCGCGGAGCATGCTCGGCGGGTGAGCCTGCGCGGGCGGCATAGCCGTTGCGGGGAGGTGCGCGAAGCCGCGGAAAAGCCTTATTCGCGGCCGTCCGATGGCCGCGCATGTTCGAGGTCCGGGAGCGCGACGGGCTCGCCCGGATCGGGGTGCTCGAGACGCCACACGGCCGAGTCGCGACACCGACCCTCGCCCCCGTCGTCAACCCGAACCGGCCGATCATTCCTCCCCGGGACCTGGCCACTCGGTTTGGCGCGCAGATCCTGATCACGAACGCGTACATCCTCGGGAAGTCCCCGGGCCGGGACGCGATCGTCCGCGACGGCGTCCACAAGTTCCTGGGGTTCCCCGGGGCGGTCATGACGGATTCCGGGGCGTTCCAATCCCACGTGTACGGCGACGTCGACGTCACGAACGCGGAGGTCATCGCATTCCAGCGCGCGATCCACTCCGACTTCGGGACGATGCTCGACGTGTTCTCGGAGCCGGGTCACGATCACAACCGCGCCGCGAAAGACGTCGACGAAACGGTCCGCCGCGCGCAAGAAGCGGCCTCCCTTCGCGGCGACATGGCCCTGGTCGGCGCCGTCCAGGGCGGCCTCCATGCCGACTTGCGCGAACGCTGCGCCAGATCGGTGTCGTCCCTCGATGTGGCCGTGTGCGCGATCGGAGGCGTCGTTCCCCTCCTGGAGGCATACCGGTTCCGGGATCTCGTCCGCGTCATCATTGCATCGAAGAAAGGCCTCGATCCCTCGAAGCCGGTCCATCTGTTCGGCGCGGGCCATCCCCTCGTCTTCCCGCTCGCGGCCATCCTGGGGTGCGACCTCTTCGACTCCGCTTCGTACGCGAAGTACGCCCGCGCCGGTCGCATGCTCTTCCCCGACGGTACGCGCCGCGCGAGCGAGGTGCGCGAAAGCGGTTGCCTCTGTCCCGTTTGCACCACCCATCCCATGGAGAAGATTGCCGCCGAGGAGACCCTCCTCGCCGAGCACAATCTGCACGCGTGCTTCGGGGCGATCCGGGAGGTCCGCCAGGCGATTGTCGAAGGCGACCTGTGGGGGCTCGCGGAACGCCGAGCCCGGGCTCATCCGGCACTGCTCGACGCCCTGCGGGAGTTGCGTCGGCACAACGAATTCCTGGAAGAGTTCGAGCCGGTCTCCCGGCGTGGAGCGCTGTACTACGTCGGCCCGGAGACCGCGCACCGCCCGATCCTCCACCGGTTCCGGCGGAGGCTGGTGGAACGGTACGCCCCGCCTCCTGCGAAGGGCCTCCTCGTCTTCCTCGAGGGCGGCCGACCGTTCGCGGAGCGTCTCGCTCCCGTTGTCGACCAGGCCCTCCGGGTGGCGGACGTGCACATCGCGGTGAAGTCGGTGTGGGGTCCGGTGCCCCTCGAGCTCGACTACGTCTGGCCGATGTGCCAGACGATCGTCCCGGAGACGCTGGACCTGGAGGCCCTCGAGGCGGCGGAAGTCTTCTTCCGCGAATGGGCCGCAGGGGCGGGATTCTCGTTCGGAATCCTCTGGGAGGGCGAGACGACTCTCGACGAACTGCGGAACCGGGCCCCCGGTGCCCGGACGGTCGATTGGAACACATTGCGGATCCGAGCCACGGCCGACTTCCAGTTCGGGCGCGGTGCGGCGGACGCGCTCTTGACCGGCACCCTATCTTACGTCACATCGAAGAACACGGGGAAGATTCGTAATGTCCACGTCAATGGCGAGCATGTTCTCTCCCTGCGCGCGGAGGACGGACTGTTCACGCTGAAAGCCGCCGGTGCCCGCCGTCTGAGCAAAGCGTTCCCCGCCCCGAAGCTCCGGATCGTCGTCGATGAGGACGCCGTCCCATTCCACCGCGAGGGGAAGAATGTCTTCGCGAAGTTCGTGCGGGACGCAGATCCAGAGATTCGTCCGGGGGACGAGGCCCTCGTCGTCTCGCCGGCCGACGAACTGTGCGCCGTCGCGCAATCCACGATGAACCGACG
>VBLV01000031.1:0-5200 GCA_005879045.1 Methanobacteriota archaeon
CGAGCGCATCCGCGAGACGCACAAGTACTCGACGCCGTACGGGACCCGCGAGAACCACGAGGACGCCTAAGAAAGGGACCCGTCCCACGACTCCCCGCGAGGACGGGCTCCGGCAGGCATCCCTCCAAACGAGGATGTCGCTCCCCTGGATTCCTGCCTTCCGGCAAAAAGCGCGCCGCAGGAGATAATGCCTACTTACCAATCAGTTACCAACTGATGTTCTATTCTTCCGGAACCTCGCATCGAAGCGGGTGTGCTCACCAGTCGATCCGGTATCCGCAATACGGGTCGCCCCGGAGGATGCACGCAACCTTCGTGACGGTTCCCTTAATCCCAAGCATCGCAAGCGAGCCTTCGTACGTCCCGAGCCAGGCGGCACATCGCGCGGAACTGCTCATCCAATCGTAGTTTCGAAAGATCGCGCGGTGGCCTTCGACATCGACTTCGAGACGGCCGTGATTGAACTCGAGAGCTCCAAGAGAATTGGGAACGGGATGACCCGCTTCACGAAACGCCGGAGGGAAGAGAAGTTGATCGCCTCGTCCCTCATCATCCGACGGACCGTTTCGTAAGTTCCGTCGCCGAACCGCGTCTCGACCTGTTCGAGGACTTCCAGCGCGGACCGCAACGGATACCATCCGTCCGCGTGAATGAGACTCGGATCCACGCCGGACTCGATGAGGGTCTTGTCCGCGGCGGCCCGACCGTGGTGGGCCGCGATCCAGTGGTGGTAGTTCCGAAAGTGGCTCCCGCGAATCATGGGCGCGATCAGCCGGTCTCCGCGTGCGTCGGAGAGCTCCCCGAACACCGCGACCCCGAGCCCCGAGGCCGCGTACAGCTTCCCACGGCGCTCCCCGCCGACGCTCTGCGCCAGATCGGCGCGCACGAGCTGGCCGAGCGTCCGGCTCACGTGCGGGAGACGAAGGCCCGTCCGCTTGGCGATTTGAACCGGAGTCTGGGGGCCCGGGATGACGGCTGCGAGGACCTTCTCCCGTTGCCGGCTCGCGAGGACGTAGGAGAGTCGGTCGAGCACATTCGCGGATCCCGCGTGCAATGTCTGCCTCGTCCACTATGCTGAGACGCACGATGCGGACGAGAGGTCATTACCCTTTCCTCACCCGACCGCGCCCAGGTACGTCAGGAGGACGGGGACGAGGAGCGAGGCCATCAGATGCACCCGGCGAACGCGCAACGCGACCGGGACGAGGCCGACGAGCGCTGCGAGGCCCGCCAACCCGATGCCGACGGGACCGGTCGCCGCGGCCAAGAGGAGGAGGACCGCGAGGAGGGACAACGCCGCGATCTGTCGGGGGTTCGAGCTCGACCAGCGCCGCGCCACCGCTCGGCCGACGCGGGCGGCTATGGGCGCGGCGATCGCCGTCGCGAAGACGGCGGACATGACGAGCAGGAGGAGCGACACCGGCGCCGCCCAGACCGATGGCCAAGGGGAGAGATCTCCGGCCAAGGCGCGCACGGCCGCCGCAGCCCCACTCCGGGCCCGGTGAATGATGAACAGGACCGCGACGCTGAGGAGGGCGGTGGATGTGGAGACCGCGCCGAGGACCACCATGAACTGACTCGGTCCCACGCTCTTCCGCGTGCCGACGGAGGCCAGGGTCGCGGCGGCTCCGCCGCTGAGACCGGGGAGCCAAGACACACTCGCCCCCGCGATCGTCCCGCGCAGCGCGCTCCGCACGTCCTCTCGCGAAAGGGCTCGAAGCGGCTCCAGTCGCTGGTACGGGATCGAGCCGGGACGAGCGCGAAGTCCCACGAGGAGGCTCGGGATGCCGAAGAGCCCCGAGAAAAGCGGAAACAGGACCGCATCCGGATCGATGAGGGGCGGTCCGCGGAGGACCGCGAGACCGAGGCCGCCTGCGAGAGTCTGGACCCAAACCGCGCGAACGAGCCGATGGACGCGGCTTCGGCCGCGCCACTCCGATGCGAGGACCGCTCCGAGGACGCAAACCAGAAACGCGGGAGTCCACGGCCGGAAATGGTCCGCGAGGCCGACCGGATCAGCTAGAAGGAGGCGGAGGGGGAGCAACGCGACGACCGCGAACGCGCTCCCTAGCAACGCGCCTCGGGCGGCGAGGGCCACCGCTTTCGCGCCTTGCCCGACCAGGAGGAGCCGATGACCCGGGAGCGTGGCGAGTGCGGTGTCCTCGGTCGGAGCGCCCAAGAAGACCGCGGGGATGAAGTCGAACACCGCATGGCTCCCTGCGGTTGCGAGGAGAAAACAGGAGAGCAGGAGGCCCATCGTCTCCGGCTCGGCGGAGATGTCAGGGACCAAGACCGCCAGGAAGCCCGCGAAGGCGGTCTGCGTGGCGAGGACCAGGGCCGCCACGTTGTTCACGTGAAGCCCGGGCGACAGACCCGTGAGCACACCCGCAAGCAGTCCGAGCATCGTCACGGTGAGAAAGCCCGCGACCAGACCGAGGGGCGTCAACGACGGGAGAGTTGCCCCCGTGCGGTCAAGGTCTCCGGTGCACGTAGACTACACTCAGCGGCCGCGTCGGTCCCGTGGACCCCATCCTCCGCCGCCCGGGGTCTCGATCACGAGGAGGTCATCGCGACGAAGTTCCAGGGTCACTTTGGCAGGCAGCCCGCGCCGACGTCCATTCCGCACGAGGGAGTTCTTCCCCGGGCGACCGTCTTCACCGCCCTCGAGGCCTTTCGGCCGCAGGAGCCGGCGTTCCGACAGGATCGACCCGGTCCCCTGGCGGGCTAGGAACCGGACGGAACGGCGAATCCCGTCTCCCCCGGGGTAGCGACCTCGGCCTCTGGTTCCCGGGATCAGTCTGTATTCCTCGATCCGGAGCGGGTATGCGAACTCGAGGGCTTCGACGGGCGTGTTGCGGGTGTTCGTCATGTGGGTGTGGACGCCTGACATGCCCGGCCGGTACGGGAGTGCGCCTTCGCCCCCCGCGATCGTCTCGTAGTACGAGAACGGCCGAGGATCCGATCCGCCGATGGTCAAGTTGTTCATCGTCCCCTGGCTTTGGGCGGGGACCGTGTCGGCCAACGGCTCCGAGAGCGCGAGGAAGAGGACGTCGACGATTCGCTGCGACGTCTCGACGTTCCCCGCAGCGACGGCGCCCGGAGGGCGCGGCCAGACCAAGCTCCCCTCCCTCGCCAGCACCCGCAACGCCCGGAGGGAACCCGCATTTCGCGGCGCGTCCGGGTCCGTCAGGCATCGCATGACGTATGAGGCGGCGCTTAGGGTGACTGCGAACGGCGCGTTCAGATTGCCGGCGACCTGGCGATCCGTGCCCTCGAAATCTACCGCAATCCCGGAACCGCCGATCGTGACCTCCGCGCGAATCCGGATCCGCTCCGGTTCTTCGGGCGATGCCCCTTCGAGGAACTCGTCCGCGGCCCAGGTTCCTCGAGGCAACTCGCCGATCGCCGCGCGGACCCGCCGCTCGCCGTAATCGAGGAGCTCGTCGACCGATTGCCGATGCCGTGTGACGCCGATTCGCTCGACGAGTTCGATGAGCCGGCGCGCCCCGAGCTCGTTGGCGGCAACCTGCGCTCGGAGATCTCCGAGTCTCTCCAACGGATTCGACGTCTCCCGGCGGAATCTCTCAAGAACGTCCCGCCGCTCGCGTCCTCGGTCCATCATCTTTTGCGGTTCCAGGATGAGGCCTTCGTCCTCGAGGCGCATCGCGGTGGCCGGCATCGAACCGACTACGTTTCCGCCGATGTCGGCGTGGTGCGCCCGGTTCACCGCGAACCCGATGACCGCTTGACGCAGGAACACGGGCCGGATGAGCGTCACGTCCGGCAGGTGGGTCCCGCCCCGGTACGGATCGTTGAGGATAATCTGATCGCGCTCGCGGAGGGTTCCGGGGAAGTCCCGCATGGCCGCTTCGACCGCGACCGGCATGGAGCCGAGGTGGACGGGGATGTGTTCCGCCTGCGCGACGATGCGGCCATCCTCGTCGAACAACGCGCAGCTCGCATCCATGCGTTCTTTGATGTTCGGCGAGTAGGCGGTGCGGCGCAGCGCGACGCCCATCTCCTCCGGGATGAAGGACAGGGCGGTCTGCAGGACCTCCAGATCCGCCGGATTCACGAACTCACCTCGATCTCGATCAGGCCGCGGCGGTGAATCCGGAAGGACGCGCCGGGCGGTACGACGGTCGTCGCATGATCTTCCGCCACGATCGCGGGGCCGCCTTCGTGGAACCCTACCGGCAGGGATTCTCGCTCGAAGACGGGCACGTTCGACCATCCGTCATCGAAGAGCACCCCCCGACGGCTCGTTTTCGGAACCGGACCTCCGGGCGGCCGGGGAAGTGTGACAAGCCGAGGAAGCCGGACTGTCAGTCGAACCGTGACGAGCTCGATTGGCGCCCCTCGTGCGGCGTATCCGTACCGCCGGCGGTGCTCCCTCCGGAAGGCGCGGGCCAGATCGCCCCGAAGCGGAATGTTGATCTCGTAGCTCTGTCCCCGGTATCGGAGGTCGACGCTCTCCAGGAAGACGGCCCCGCGGGCGTCGCGGTGTTCGTCGCGGAGCGCACTCCGCGCCCGAGACCGGAAGGATTGGACCGCTTGTGCGATCGCGGTCTGTGCCCGATCCAAGGGCCGAACGATCGTCCGGCTATATTCCAGCTGGACCGGCGAGATCAGGATGCCGTACGCGGAGAACGCCCCCGGAAGGAGGGGAACCAACACGCGCGGAATTCGGAGTTCTCTTGCGAGCGCCCACGCGTGCATCGGGCCGGCGCCTCCGAAGGCGAGGAGGGCAAAGTCCCGCGGGTCGAGTCCCCGCCGGGCTAGGATGATCCGCATCGCCTTCGCCATGGTCGCCCGAACGACCCGTTGGACTCCGAGGATCGTTTCCTCCGACGACAGGTGGACCTCGCCAGCGAGGTGGGCGATTCCCCTCGCCGCAAGGGCCGAGCGCAGAGGCAGACGACCTCCAAGTAAACTCGATCCAAGGACGCCTCCGGACAAGTCTGCATCCGAGACGGTCACTTGGTCACCGCCCTTCCCATAGGCAATCGGACCGGGTTCCGCGCCGGCGCTGTGGGGGCCGACACGCAACGCTCGGCCCGCGTCCACCCGGGCGATGCTGCCACCGCCGGCTCCGACCGACTCGATGTCGACGACCGGGAGGGCGAGCGGGAACTCGTCGATCATGGCCTCCGCCGTCCAAGACGCCGAACCGCGAACGATCGTCGAGAAGTCCGCGCTC
>VBLV01000031.1:5325-9721 GCA_005879045.1 Methanobacteriota archaeon
GCCCGCTCCAGATCCTGGAGATATCGCATGACGAGCGGTTTCACGTAAGCGTCGAGGGCCGTCGTCGACGACCGCTCGAACTCGCGAAACTCGGCGAGGACTTCGTGGCTCGTCGAGACCGAGAGCCCGGAGAGAGCCTTCGCGAGGCGCTGCTCGTGAGCAGGATGGAGGAAGGAGAAGAGAAGCGAGATCGCAACGGACTCCGCCCCACTCGATCGGACTCTTCGGACGACCTCGGCCAGGTCGCGCTTCGTCGGGGACCGCAGGACCCGGCCGTGGGCATCCACCCGCTCTCGGAGCCCGAAGCACCGCTCTCGCGGGATGGGCGGATCAGGCCGGGTGATTCGAAGGTCGTAGAGAGACGGCCGATTCTGCCGACCGATGAGCAACAGGTGCTCGAAGCCCTCCGTCGTCACGAACGCGGTGCGGGCGCCTTTCCGCTCCAGGATCGCGTTGGTGGCCACCGTGGTTCCGTGGGCCATTCTCGCTGCGCCCAAGGCCCGCAATCCTTCCGCGACCGCCTCCGACGGATCCCGGGTGCTCGGCAACTTCAGGGAGACGACGTCGCGGCCGCGAAATCCCACGAAATCGGTGAAGGTCCCGCCGACGTCCACTCCGAGATCCACGGCGGAGGATGGGGCTGATGCCTCATGTCTTTGACCCGCGAAGTTCTGGGCCCGACGCGATCCTTGGAGGTCCGACATGCCGGAAAAGGGAAAGATCGCGCCAGGCGGCCTGCCCGAGGCCCTGTCACTTCCCGTTGTTCTTTAGGGTGCCCTCCATGAACTGTCGGTAGCCTTCGAGGTCCAGCAAGCCGTGGCCGCTGTAGTTGAACGCGATTGTGGTCGCTTCGTTCCGAGCCTTCGCCTCGAGCGCGAGGTCGATCGCCCCGCGGATGGCGTGGCATGTCTCCGGCGCGGGAATCAACCCCTCCGTCTTGGCGAAGATCTCGCCCGCCTGGAAGGTGCTGACCTGATCCACCGCGCGAGGCTCGACGAGGCCCGAGTCCAGTAGGACGCTCAGGGTCGCCGCGGTCCCGTGATACCGCAAGCCGCCCGCGTGGATTCGGGGCGGGACGAACGAATGGCCGAGCGTGTGCATCTTGACGAGCGGCGTCATCTCGCCCGTGTCCCCGAAATCGTACTCGTATCGACCTTGCGTCATCGAAGGGACGGATTCCGGCTCGACGGCGACGAACCTCGTCTCCACGTTGCCGTGGATCCGCTCGCCAATCATCGGATACGTGAAACCGCCGAAATTCGAACCGCCCCCGACGCTGCCCACCATGAAATCGGGCGTGATGTCCGCGAGTTCGAACTGCTTCTGCGCTTCGAGGCCGATGATCGTCTGATGCATCAAGACGTGATTCAGGACGCTCCCGAGGGAGTATCTCGTGTTCTTGCTCGTGACCGCGGACTCGATCGCCTCGGAGATCGCGATGCCGAGCGAACCGGGATGGTCCGGGTCTTGGGCGAGGAACTTCTTCCCGACGTTCGTCTGGTCGCTCGGGCTCGGGATGACGTCGGCGCCGTACAGATTCATGACGTACTTCCGGTACGGCTTCTGGTCGTACGACACGCGGACCATGAAGACCTTCGCCTTCAGGCCGAAGTAATTCGTCGCGAGGGCGAGGGCGGATCCCCATTGACCCGCGCCGGTCTCGGTCGCCAGGGCCTCGACCCCCTCCTGGGCCGCGAAGTACGCTTGCGCGAACGCCGTGTTCGGCTTGTGCGAGCCGACGGGCGACAGGTCCTCCCGTTTGTAGTAAAGCCGAGCGGGCGTCTTGAGAAACGCCTCGAGGCGCTTCGCCCGGTACAGCGGGGTCGGTCGGCCGAGCCGGAAATACGCCTCCCGCAGCTCTTCCGGGATCGGCTCCGCGCGGTTCGGGCTCATCTCCTGGCGGATGAGTTCCTTCGGGAACAACGGCTCGAACGCCTGCGGCGGCACCGGCTCCTTCGTGCCGGGGTGGAGGTATGGCGGGAAGGGCGCGGGGAGGTCCGGGAGAATGTTGTACCACGCCCGCGGCAGGTCGTCTACGTCCAGGAGGATTTTCACGTCGCTCGCATTCGCCGGTTCCGTTCGAATCGCCTGCATCGGGGCCACCGATCCCTGAGGTGAATTCTTTGAACAATATATAACGATTCTGTTCTCTAATGTGCATTTATCTACTTTTCAAGACAGAAACATTAACCCTTAGCGCACCCTTCCGTACATTGGGCCGAGAGTATGTGGGCGCGCTTCCGTCACTATTTCAAGGGGTTCCCGGCGCAGGAGAAGGTCGCCCAGCTCATGGTCATGTACGGACTTCGCGTCCACGAGGGCAACGTGTACGCGGGCGACATCAAGCTCTCGGACACGGCGATGGCTCGCGCCGCCGGCGAGCTGCGTTCCTTCTTCGATGCCTTGCGGCCGGTCTGCCACCTGCGTGAAATCGCCCCCCTCATGAACTGGGGCGCCATCGAAATCGTCCCGACCAACGCGTCGAAACCAGGCATCCTGGCGGGGGTCGCCGCGATCATCGCGCAAGCAGGCATCTCGATTCGGCAGGTGATCATGGACGACCCGGAGATCGTCGACGACCCGCACGGATTCATCGTGACGGAGGCGCCGGTGCCCGAGCGCCTGCTGCCGCAGATCAAGCAAGTGGATGGCGTCAAGTCCGTCGTGCTGCACTAGACCGCCGCGACGCGGCCCGCCGACACCCTTTTCTTGACGAGAACCGTGCGGTCCTCGTGGGATGGCGAGCTCTCCTTCGGGTCATCGACTTTCAGTCGTTGCTGTCGTCGCAGCCCGTGGTGGCCTCCGCCCTGGAGAAGGCGCAACACGCCGGCGGCACAAAGTCTCCAGAGGCCCGAGCCCTCCGCGAAGCCTACTACCTGCTCGCGAAAGTGCTGTGGACGCGCCGGGCATCGATTCAGCGGATCCACGACCTCGCTTGGCTCGATCACACCGTGGTCTCGGCGGGCGCGCGGCTCGGTCGCGTTTGGGAGGATGCACAGGGCAGCCGATCGATCCGGGCCGCGGAGGAGGCCCTCTCGCAAGGGGTCGGCACGGAACTCTTCCCCCTGGAAGGATCGAGTTGGATCGACGTCCCGGTCCAAGCCTTCGCGGGAGTCAGCCCGACCGTCAAGCTCCAGCGGGGCGTCTCTCAGCCCTACCGTGTCGGGATCGTCCCCGAGCCCCGCCTCCGGCCCTGGTACGAAGCCGTCACGACCGCCAAGTTCAGTGCTCCTCCGGCCGCCGTGAGCGTCCTGGGAGAAATCGAGGCGCTCATCGCCGCGGCGCGACGGGCGGGAGGCCCGAGCGTCGCGCTCGTCTTCGCGGCGTCGTCATTCGAGGATCGCTTTGCCGAATAGGCGGGCATGGTCGCGCATCATGCACCGGTCCTGAATCACGATCTTGCCGGCGGCCTGCGCCTTCTTCGCCGCCTCATCGTTGCGAATTCCGAGTTGCATCCAGATGACCTTCGCGGGGCTCTTCACCGCTTGGTCAACAATCGGCGGCACATCGGACGAAGGACGGAAGATGTCGACGGCATCGAATGGGATCGGCACGGCGTCGAGGGACGGAAACGCTTTCTCTCCGAGGATCTCGGTCGCCGTCGGGTTCACTGGGATGATCCGGTAGCCGTTCATCTGCATGTACTTCGGGACGCGATGCGCGTCTTTCGCCGGGTCTTTCGAGCAGCCGACGACCGCGATCGTCTTGATCTCACCCAGGATTTTCCGAATCTCAGTCTCGTCGCCCATTGAGTCCTCGATTTCGAAAGCGTGCCTTCCGGTTAAGGTTTCTGAGGGAGGACGCGACGAATCGCGTCTTTGAGACTCGGCGCGAGACTCAGGCGGTCCGCCTCGTCCGGGGCGAACCACCGGATCTCGGAGTGCTCGTCGTTCGCGATCCGAGGCTCGCCGTTCCATCGCGTGACGAAGAACAGGTAGTGGCGGAAGAGCTCCTTCGACGTGGGATCGATGTCTTCATAGATGCCGAGGAACCGGGGCTGCAGCGCCGAGATGCCTAACTCTTCCTCGAGCTCGCAAACCAAAGCAGACGAGGGCTCTTCGCACGGGATCAGATGGCCGCCGAAGGCGTCCCACATGCCCGCGAACCGAACTTTGCTGGTTCGTTTTCCCAGGAGGACGCGACCACCGCGGGCAATCAGTCCTGTCGCGGTGACATGAATCACGAGGCCACCAATGCCATCCGTGGATATTCGTTCTTCTCGAAATTCGGTCGGCATCCCTCCATCGTCCCCTCCCAAAGATTCATGGGGTGGACTCCCGCTTGATGGCGCGATGGAGGCCGTCGCTCAGGAGATCGCGGAGCGCCTGAGGCCGGCTCCGTTCGTCCGCATCGTGACGCACATCGATACGGACGGAATCACCGGAGGGGCCATCGC
>VBLV01000032.1 GCA_005879045.1 Methanobacteriota archaeon
TCCCCTTGGAAGACAGGATCTCGGTCACGCTGCGACCGGTCGCGAGGTGCACGTTCGGAACGCCGTAGGCGTCCCGCAGCCGTACGCCGATGGAGGCCGTCGACAGGCCCTCCTGATGCAAGCGGACGATCGTCTCCTCGATCTCCGCCTTCTCCATCGCAACCCACTCCGGATTCGTCTTCAGGTACGGTCGGGTCGATCCGCTCTTTCCCTTGCGGTGCGCATGGATGCGAGCCATCGGTTCCTCGGGAGGGGCTGCGCATACCGCGAAATCGTATTTAAGATTGAGCCTGTGACCCTGCAGATGGCGCTATGGTTTTTGGACCACGAAGGCGGCGTGGTCCGCTTGGAACGGCTCGAGGTTGCGGAAGTCGATCACCTCGACGCCGGACTTGGCCAGCGTGCGTTTCGTCGACTCGAAGATCTTCGCGGGCGACGCGGAGACGTCGGCCGATCGCGCCTTCATCATCAGGAAGCCTGTGCCGCCGGATCGCACGAGCTCGAAGTTCCGGAGGAATATCGCTTCCTGGTCCCGTTGGGCGACGTCTTGGTACACGACGTCCACGGAGCCGATCCGACCTGCGTACGATTCCGGCTTCGTGGCGTCGCCGAGAATCGGCACCAGATTCGTCCTCTTCTCAGCAAGACCGAGAAGATCCCGGAAGGACCGCGGCGAGATTTCGACCGCGGTGACCGTGCCGTCCGCGCAGATGTCCGAGACATGGCTCGCGGTCGTCCCGCTTCCCGCGCCCAGGTAGAGGACGGACGAGCGAAGGCGGAACGGCCATACGCGACCCCCTCGCTTCAGATACGCCGCGAGCTTGCTCCGGTTCGCGTCCCACCGACGGAACTCTCCGTCGCTCCCTCGGACGAGACCCTCGCCGTACACGACGGCACCGGGGACGAGATTCCGGGTGAGGAGCCACGGCCCGTCGACATAGACGCCTTCCCATTGCGTCGATCGCACCGGCATCGGTTCCGCCACGGCGCAAACGGTATTGATGGTTTCCGAACCGCGGACCTATGGCTTCGGTTTCTTCCGTGCGGCAGGCTTCTTGGCTCGAGGACGCGGGGCCGGATTCGGGGCGACCTTTGCGAGGTTGAGTCGGATGCGTGCTGAGTCGACCCCTTTCGCGGCCCGCGCGAGGTTCGCGGCCGCTAATTCGGGTTGCCCCAGTTGGAGTTGGGCGACGGCGAGATTGTTGAGAGCCTCTACGCGATCCGGGTCGGCCTCGATCGCCTTCTGGAAAATGTCGACCGCTTCGCGCGTTCGGCCAAGCACGAGGAGCGCGACACCGTGATTGATCGCCCCCTCGATCTCCGGCGCATCGGCCAGCTTCGGCAATCCGAACGCCTCGAGCGCCACCTCCGGGCGTCCGGCCTTGAGGAACGAGGTACCCGCCGACGAGCGCAAGAACGGAGCTTCGGGATGAGCGTCGGCCGCCGCCAAGAGGACGCGCGCCGCCTCCTCCTTGAAGCCCGACCGGGCGAGGAAATCCGCTTTCATCCCGAGCGCTCGGAGGTTCCCGGGGCGGTCCGCGAGGTACGACTCGCACGCGGCGATGGCACGGTCGTAATCGCCTCCCGCTCCCAAGGCCTCTGCCCGATGCAAAAGTGCCGATCGGTCGCCCATTTGGGCCGCGCGGTCGAACGACTTGGCCGCTTCGCTCAGGAATCCGCCGGCGACTTGCGCCTGCCCCAGGCCGACCCACGGGGCGGGGGCGTCAAGTCGAATCGTGGACTCCCACAGATCCTCGGAGAGATTCGGATAGCCGAGTCGGGTGAGCAACGCGGCCATGTGGTCCCGCCCGGCCCTCCACGACTCTGGGCGGATACGTCGACGCACATGGTCGAGGACGCGCATGCGCACGACCCCGCTTCGGCCCTTCGGGTTCAGCCCGAGGGACTCACACATCCGTTGGAGCGTCGGCCAGTCCGCGTGCTCGACTTCTGCGGCGGACGGAACGCTCACGGCGTCACCTCGCGGCAGCGCGGGCGAATCTCGCATTCCTCGCAACCGGGATCGCCCGCGAGGTGCGTGCCAAAGCACTCATAGGCACCGCGGTAGAAGTCCGACTTCCGGCGCAGCGCCGTCGCACGCCGGAGCGCGGCCTTCGCCTCCTTCAGTGTCGGATCGAGGGCGAGGGCCCGTTCGAACGATCGCATCGCCAACGTCGACTCGAGCAAACCCAGATGGGCGAGGCCCTTCGCGTACCACAAGCCGGGGGCCTCCCGGATCCGCAGCGCGCGGTCCGCCCAGAGCACGGCCTCCCCGTGGTACGCCTTCGTTTCGTAGAGGTAAACCCGGTTCGCCATCGCGTCGACGCAATCCGGATCGAGGTGGAGGGCCTCCTCGAAGCACCCCGCCGCCTCGGCCTCCTGACCGAGACGGAGCAAGGCCGCGCCCTTGTTGTTCCACGCCGCGCCGTGCTCCGGTCGCAGCGCCAGGACTTCCTCGTAGCAGCGGATCGCTCCGGAATAGTCTTTCAACTCATGGAGGACCGCGCCTTTGTCGATCCATGCCTCGATCGACAGCGGGTCGAAAGCCAATAGCCGATCGTAGGCCTCCGCTTCCTCCTTCAATCGACCGAGTTCGTGTAACGCGGACGCTAGCCCCATCCAGCCTTCCTTGGAGTCGCCGCTGCACTTTAGCGACTGCATGAACGCGTCGAGGGCAGCTTCCCGATCCCCCGCCTTCTGAAGGACGTGACCTTTGAGGATCCAAGCCGCATCGTATTCCGGTTTGAGCTTCAGGGCGACGCCGAGCTGGCCGAGCGCGCCATCCGTATCTCCCCGCTCGAACGCGCGCCTCGCGGCGTGCATCGCCGACTCGAGCCGATCGACGCTCGGGAGAAAACGCTCCGTCGCGTCCGGCGCCAGCATTACCCGTTCGCCTCCGACTCCATGTGCCGGGCACAGGTCTCGCGCCATTTCCGGGCCAGCTCGTGGTTCGGCTTCAGGGAAAGGGCCTGATCGTACGCTTCGAGGGCGTCGCGGAACCGCTCGAGCTGTTGCAAGGCGACGCCCTTCCCCGTCCAGGCGTCCGCGTTACGGGGCTCCCGCTCGATCGCCTGCTCGTACCGGAGGAGACCCATCTGCGGATCTCCGCCCTCCATCGCCAGCTCCGCGAGTTGCAGGAGGACGTGGGTGTCCTCTTTCTCCGGCTCGATCGACTCGACGAACGACTGGAAATCGGCCGGGACGGATGGCACCGGTGAATCGATCTCCTCCTCGATCGCCTCGAACGCCTTCGCGAGGGACGGGAGATCGGTGATGGGCTTCAATGGCTCGGAGGCCTGTGGCACGGGCCCGGTCATTTGCGCAATCGCTTCGCGGGCCGCGCGCACCGCGAGATGGTCGGCCCCGAGGCGCGTCGCGTTCGCGAGGGCCGAATCCGCTTCCCCGCGTCGGCCCAGAGCCGCATCGGCTCGAGCCGCTCCGGCCCATGCCTCAATGCGCTGGGGTTCAAAGGAGGCCACCTTCTCGAAGCACTCGAGTGCCTCCGTAGGGCGATCGTGACTCAGGAGGATCTCGCCCTTCACGAGCCATGGTTCCGGGTAATTCCATCGAAGGGCGATCGCGCGGTTGTAGTACTGAATCGCCGCGCCCCAACGGCCTTTGCGCTCGAGGAGCTCGCCTTTTCGAAAGAGGATGGGCGCGTTCTGCGGGTCCTTCCCGAGTGCGCGCGTGAACTGCGCCTCGGCGGCGTCCGCATCCCCGAGGTCGATGAACGTGTCCCCGAGCCCGAGGATGGCGCGCGGGTCGTCCGGAGCGACTTCGAGGATTGCATGAAACAGCAGGACGGCTTCTTTCGGATGACCGTCTCTCCGCAGCTGTTCCGCCTTCTGCACGACGTCTCGTGACTTCGACGGGTCGAGGCGGAGCGCCTCGCGCAGGGCGTCGATCGCGACGGAGAGCCGGCCAAGCCCGAAGAGGAGGTTCGCGCGCTCGTATGACGCCTGCCGGTTCCCCCGATCGACATCGAGGATTCGCGTGTAGGCCTGGAGCGCCTCCTCGGGACGGTCGAGGAGGACGAGGAGCTCGGCTCGGTCGAACCAGACGCTCGTCTCCTCGGGTCTCGACCGGAGCAGGCGATCGTAACACTCCAAGGCGGCGGCGTAGTCGCCTTCTTCGACGAACGCCTGGGCTTCTTCCCGGAGTCGGCTGGAACGACGTTCCTCTTCGAGCTCACCGGGCGCAAGCTCCAGCCGAATCGCGCGGGCCAGCGCATCGGTCACCCCTTTGCACTGAGTCAGCGCCTTCTCGTCCGCGGCGGTCAACGAGACGATGTCGGGGAACGCGGTCGCAATGACGTCGGCCTGGGATGCGGACATGCCCGGGATCGCTCCGAGGAACCGCAAGACCTCGCGCCGAGCCGAGTCCTTCTCCAATTCGGCGAGTCGCTCGGTCGCCGCCCGCGCATGGGCCTCGACTTGTTCTTCTTTCGATGCGATGGCTCGCTCGCGCGCGAAGAGCAGCTCCTCCTTCGAGAGGAGATCCTGCGTGCGGGATCGGACGAACGCTTCGGCGTCCGCGCGCTCCGTCTCCAAGGCGCGTCGGGTCTCTTCGAGCTCCGCCCGCTGCGATGGGTCGACGAAAGCGTCCTCCGGTCCCGGTCCGGGCTCTGGTTCAGGTTCTGGCACGGGACCGGGAGCGGGTTCGGGTTGGGGAAGCGGAAGGGGAGGCTCCGGACGGGGCACCGGGTTCGGCGGGACCGGCTGAGCTTCTGGCAGGGTCATGTCCTCGTGGAGTTCGAGGTCCTCCAACTCCTCGAGGGCGGGTTCGGACGGGACTTCGGGGGCGGCCGGTTCCATTGTGACCTCGAGCAGCGACGGTTCAATCGGAGGCAACGCTTCCGGCGGTTCGCGGGGCGCAACTTCGGGCTTCGACTCGACTGTCCTCGGTGGCATGATCGCCTTTGCGCGAAGCCCGTACTGGGGAGGCATCCAGTCGCGTGACTGCAGATAGCGGCACAGGGCCGCGAGAGCGGTCCGTTCCTCAATCTTCGATGGGCTCGAACGACGGGCGTCGCGCAGGAACGTGTGAAGGACCTCCGCATCGCCCACGCTCACGATCGCCGGCTCGTCCGAATCGAAGCGAAGCAGGCGCACGAGCCGAACCGCCTCGGTCGAAGCCGGTTCGCGTGCAGGCCGATGCCACTCGATCTCCGACAGGTCCGCCCCCACGATGGCGACCTCGTTCGCGGCCGTGAGATCCAAGAGCGACGGCCCGGGCAGGAGCCCGGGATCCAACCACATCGGGCGATCGGCCACGAGGAAATCGAGACAGGGCCCGCACAGAAAATCGCGACTCACGGCGCCGCATCGAGCGCAGCGCGAGGGGAGCACGAGCGCAACAACGACCGAGGGTCATATAAAAGCTGGGCAATGAATGGCGATGACCCGGATTTTGTCGCGACGCCGGCCTCGGAAATGGGCAGGGCCGACATCTTCATTCAGCGCGAGGCCGTGTCGCGAAATGGGTCTTACCGTGGACGTCCACATGCGGCGGGCTCAACGCGCGGACGACGACATGATGTGGCGAGCAACCCTGCAGACGGTATGGGACGATATCCCGGAAGACGAACGCGCGCGGTTGGATCGCGGCAAGTGGGAAGCCCATTTCCGGAGGAAGATCGAACCGTACATGGCGGGGGACCGAACGGAGCGGTGGATCGCGGAGACCCCGGACCACGAGTTCCTCGGGTACCTGATCCTCGGCGAGAGCGGTTTCCTGACGCCGGAGGCGCAGGGCTTCATCTACGACGTCTGGGTCGCGCCGGATCGGCGAGGGAAGGGTGTGGGGAAATTCCTCGTCGAGTGGGCGGGCGACTGGGCCCGGCAGCGCGGGTATCGAAAGATCAAGCTCGAAGTGTCCGAGACAAACGCCCGGGCGCGCCACGTCTACGAGAGCCTGGGATTCCGCGCGGAACGCCGCTACATGGGGAAGCCGTTAGACTGAGTCGCCCGAGATGCTCGGAGTCGCGCAACTAACCACCGGTTCTGTAACGTTTGGGTTGGTACCCTAACATTACTCCACTCCGCTCGGCTCCTCCCGTGCGCCCGTCGGCAACGCCGACGGGTCGTAGAGGGGATTCACCACGTCATGGCGGAGGGCACCGGGCTGGAACCGTACAGCCCTTGCCAAGGCCTCGTTCGAGGCCAAGGCGGTCTTGAGGATGTTCAGACCTGCGTTGATCTGACGATCCATTTCCCAGTCGCACATCAGGCAGACGAACACCTTGCCCACCCTATCTCGGCGCCGAGCGCCACACACTGGGCAGGTCTTGGACGTCCACGCGGGGTTCACTTTGATCACGGGTACGCCGACGAGGGCGGCCTTGTACTCGATCTGACGGTGAATCTCGCCACGAGGCCAGGAGGAGAGCCGGCGGTTCATCCGACGGGATCGACCTCCCGCGCCGTGGAGCGCGAGGTCCTCGAGGACGATCGCCGCCTTGCCATTCTTGGCGAACTGCACGAGTCTCTTTGAGACGCAATGCAGCTTCTGACGAACGCGATTTCTCTCCCTGCGTCCTTCCCGATTTAACAGGCGACGCATGACCCTCCGGTCCCTGGCCTTTTTCGTCGCGAGCCTCCTC
>VBLV01000033.1 GCA_005879045.1 Methanobacteriota archaeon
CTTCGGGTTCTTGCAGCCCGTCACGAAGGTCATCTCGTCGTCGCCGATCTTCTTCTCGTACACCTGCTTTGCGAAGCCGAGGTCGTCCTTCGACAGCTCGTCGAGCTTCGTCACGACCTTGCCTCCGGTCGCCTTGGCGAGCTTCTCCATATCCGACTTCTTGACCCGCCGAACCGCGTAGATCTCCTGCTTCGCCAGGTAGTGCTGCGCGAGGTCGTCGATGCCCTTCTGGCAGAAGATCACGGTCGCGCCGCTCTTCCGCACGATCTCGACCATGCGCTTCAGCATCGCCTCTTCCTCGTTCAGGAAGGCTTGTAGTTGGGTCGGGTCCGTGATCTCGATCTTCGCGTCGATCTCCGTCTTCTTGACCTCGAGGGCCGCGTCGACAAGAGCGATCTTGGCGTCCTTCACCTCGCTGGGCATCCCGGGATGCACGCGTTCCTTGTCGACGATGATGCCGTCGACGAGCTGCGTGTCCGCGATCGAACCGCCCTGCTTCTTCACAATCTGAATATTGTCATCGTCGACGAAGTACGAGCCGTCGGCGCGCTGCTCGGCGACCGTCGTCACCGCCTTCACGGCGATGTCGGCCAGGAGCTCCTTGTGGCCGCTGGCGGACTTGGACGACATCGAGGTCATTCCGACCTTCTTCAGGATGTCGAGGTCCTTGATCGAGATCTTCGACGCGACCTTCTCGAGAACCTCGCGGGCCTTCTCCGAGGCCTGGCGGTACCCGGCCGCGATCACAGTCGGATGGATGTTCTGGTCGATCAGGTCCTCCGCCTTCTTGAGTAGCTCTCCCGCCAAGATGACGGCCGTCGTGGTGCCGTCGCCGGCTTCCTCGTCCTGGGTCTTCGCGACTTCGACGAGCATCTTGGCCGCGGGGTGTTCGATGTCGATCTCCTTGAGGATCGTGACGCCGTCGTTCGTGATGACGACATCCCCGAGGCTGTCCACGAGCATCTTATCCATTCCGCGGGGGCCCAAGGTCGAGCGCACCGCATCCGCAACCGCTTTCGCGGCCGCGATGTTGTTGAACTGCGCTCCCTTGCCGCGCTCGCGGCGCGTCCCTTCCTTCAGGACCAGTATCGGCGTACCTGCTGGCATCATGTAAGTTCCTCCGAATATCGGATTCGGACGTCCCGCCTATGTTGGGACTTCTATATAAGCGTGGCGACGATTACCGGAATCACGCAGTCTTCGGATGGGCCCATGACTCGTGGCTTTTCTGTTCGCGGTAGCACACGAGTGCGACTCAGAAGAACACTGGGGATCAGGCCCAAAAGCGACCGTCCAAGGACGAGCCTTCCGAGGGCAGAGGCGGAAATCGGGCCGCACTCGACGATCGGGTATCCGGTGCAGTAGTCCACGCAAACGACCGCTAAACCGACTGCGAGCAGGCCACACCATGCGACGCTGAGAACCACGACCACCAAGACGGTTTCGTCCCGCCATCCGCGGAACGCAGACGGCGGTTGGACACGAGGAGAGCCCGCCAATTACAGGTCCGCGGAGCGAAGGGGGTTAATTCTATATCAAGAAAGGCGGTAGGTCGACCGTGAAGGAGCTTCTCCTCGAGCTCGCCGAGGCCGTCCAGCATGCGGTCGCGGAGCTCGTCGAGGACCCCGCCGAGGTCGTGGGCCGGGGGGCCGACGGCGCACCCAGCACGCGGATCGACCGGGTGGCCGAGGCCGCGGTCCTTCGGGTCCTCGAGTACGAGGAGGCTCGCCTCAACGTGCTGAGCGAAGAGGCCGGCTTCATCGACCGCGGGGGAGATGCGACCCTTGTCCTCGACCCGATCGATGGCACCCACAACGCGCTCCGAGGGGTGCCGGCGTATTCGGTCTCCATGGCGGTCGGCCGATCGCACCTCGCGGACATCGAGGAAGGGCTCGTGCGGGACCTGGTCTCGGGCGCGACATACTATGCGGCGAAGGGCCAAGGCGCCAGACTGAACGGCCGACCGATTCGGGTTCACGCGTACAATCCGAAGGACCTTCTCTTCACCGTGTACCTCGGAAGCAACGCCCATCCGGACGCCGCGCGTGTCGCCGGCCTCGCGAGGCGCGTGCGGAACCTCGGCGCGGCATCGTTGGACCTATGCCTTGTCGCCCGAGGCGCCGCGGATTTGTATTACATGCACAGCGCGGTCGCCAACACGAAGCTCCGCGCAGTCGACATTGCCGCGGGCACGTTGATCGTGCGGGAGGCGGGCGGGTTCGTGCTTGACCTGGGCGGGCGGGACCTGGACCTTCCCCTCGAGCCGAAGGCCCGGACCGACCTGGTCGCGGTCGGGGACCGGCGGGCGTGGGAGGCCATCCAATGAGGATCGGCATCACCGCGAATCCGCACATCCCGAGCGCGCTGGACTCCGCGAAACACGTCGTGGCGCGGCTCGAGCCGGCCCACGAGGTCGTCCTCGAGTCGGATCTGGCGCGCGTCTTCGGCCGCAAGGGCATGCCGCTCGCCCACATGAAAGCGGACGTGGTCCTCGCGATCGGCGGGGACGGCACGATCCTCCGCGCCCTCCAGCTCTCCGATTCGAAGGTCCTCGGGATCAACTCGGGGTCGCTCGGGTTCCTCGCCGAAGTCTACGCGGAGGAGGTCGACGAATCCCTCGGCCTAATCGTGCGCGGGGACTACAAGGTCGAAGAACGAAGGCGTCTCAAGGTCACCGTGGACGGCGAGCGCATGTTCGACTGCACGAACGAGGCGGTCGTCCACACCGCCCACGTGGCGAAGATCCGCCACTTCGAGATTCGGCTCGGAGACGACCTGGTCGAGCGGGTCCGCGCGGACGGCGTGATCGTCGCGACCCCGACCGGCTCCACGTCCTATTCGATGTCCGCGGGCGGGCCGATCGTGGATCCGCACCTCGACGCGATCATCGTGACGGCGATCGCACCGTTCAAGCCCGCCTCGCGTCCGCACGTGTTCCCCGCCTCGGGCCAGGTCCACGTCCGGCTGGGGAAGCCGAAGGAATGCCTGCTCGTCATGGACGGACAGCACGAGTCGACCCTGAAGGGGACGGAGGACGTCGTCTTGACCGCGTCGGAGCGTCGGGCCAAGTTCATCCGATTCCGAGACGATTTCTATCGACGGATCGAGGAGAAGCTGTCCCGGCAGTGAGGACGTCCGATGAAGCGCGTCACGGCGATCGCTCGGAAGACCCTCCGGATGATCTTGGAGGCGTCCCGCGACATGTACCCCCGCGAGTTCGGCGCGATCCTCCGAGCCGAGGAGGGCACGATCACGGAACTCATCCTCGTCCCGGGAACGGTCAGCGGCAAGCGGCACGCGATCTTCCAGTTGCACACGCTGCCGGCCGACTTCTCGGTGGTCGGCACCGTCCACTCCCATCCGAGCGGCGTCTACGAACCGTCGGACGAAGACCGCGCGTTGTTCAACAAGTTCGGCGGCATCCACCTGATCATCGGCTATCCGTACACCGAGGACTCGTGGGCCGCGTGGACGAACAAAGGCCAGCGGACCTCGCTCAAGGTCGTGGCGTAGTGCCCTTGCGTCCATCGAGGACCGCCCGATAGACGTTCTCGATCCGGTCGGTCACGAGCTCGATCCCGAACGATTCGAGGACCTTCTCCCGGCCGCGCTGACCCATCACGCGCCGCGCCTCGGGGTCCGCGAGAAGCCGTCGGATCTTCTCCGCGAGGTCGCGCGCGTTCATCGGCTCGGCGAGGAGTCCTTCGCGGCCGTCCTCGATCACCTCCCGAACGCCGGGGATGTCGGCGACGATGACCGGTTTCGCGGTCGCCATCGCCTCGAGGGCGACGATCCCGAACGCCTCGAGCCGCGACACGCTCGGGAGCACGAAGACGTCACACGCCCCGTAGACCTTCGGAAGGTTTTCTTCCGACACGCGCCCGAGGAAACGGACCCGGTCGGCGACGCCCATGGAATTGGCGAAGCGCTTCATCGCCTCGAGGAGGGAGCCTTCGCCGACGACGAGGAACCGGGCTCCCGGCACGAACCGCGCCGCCTCGATGAAGTGCTCGACCCCCTTGTGCGGGACGATCCGGCCGACGAGGAGCACGACGGGAACGTCGGGAGGAATCTTCAGGCGCTCGCGAACCCAGGTGGCGTCGACGTCCGGGCGGAACCGGCGGTGGTCCACCGCGTTCGGGACGACGACCGGGTTATACCGCCAGACCGCACGGCTCGTCGCACCGTAGGTCCGCGTCGTGACGAGGACCTGGTCCGCATTCCGAAGGGTGGAGGCCCCCAGGCTCCGCCGATACACGGATTCGGCGAAAATCCCGAAGACGGAAGGCAGCTCGACGTCGCAGTGGTACGTGACCACGTACGGAATCCCGCGCTCTCCGGCGACGGTGCCGGCGTAATGGGAGGCGAGGGGCGGCGGCGAATGGGCGTGGACGACGTCCACCGGAAGGCTGCGGAGGTTCGCTCGCATCTTCGGGGTGACCGGCGTGCGGATGAGGATAAGCCGCGGCTTCACGCGGACGACGTGGAAGCCGTCAAGGCTTTCTTCGGCGGGAAGGGACGGGTCGTGGCGCGATGTGACGACCGTCACCTGGTGGCCGCGAGCCGCAAGCTCCCTGGAAAGGGTGCGCACGTGGCTCTCGACGCCCCCGAGA
>VBLV01000034.1 GCA_005879045.1 Methanobacteriota archaeon
GGTCTTCGCAACGAATCGGCGTTACTTGAACTCATGTCGAAACCTCGAAACGAAAAAGAGAAAGGTCAAGGGCCGCGTCACTCGACGGGCACCTTGACGGGCTTCGGCTCTGGGGTCGGCTCCTTCTTCGGAACGCGGACCTCGAGGATGCCGTCTTTCAGCGTCGCGGAGGCGAGGTCGGCCTTGACCTCCTCCGGGAAGCTCAGTACGCGCTGGAGGGCCTGGTACGTCCGCTCGCGGTACTGGTAGTTCTTCTCCTTCTCCTCACGGGAGCGGTTCGTCTCCGCGCGGATCTCGATCCCATCCGCGGTCACGGTGAGGTCGACGTCCTCCTTCGCAACGCCGGGGAGTTCCGCCCGGACCACGAACTCGGAACCCTTGTCGATCAGGTCGACCAGGGGTTGGCGGACGCGCAGGTCGGAGTCGGTCCACCGGGCGGGGGGGCCTCCCCAGAAGCGGTCCTCGAAGCTCCGGCGTATGTTGGCGAACCACCGGTCCATGTCGTCCAACCAGGCGAAGGGCGACACGGTCGTCCTCGCCAGGCTCGTCGGTCCCTCCTTAGCCTGAATCTCCTTGCTCTTTCGCTCCATGGTGTGCCACCTCCAAGGGGTTTTTCGCGGTCAATAATGTGTATGCGGTTCTATATAAACACTACGATTCGGGCTCCAATCTCCGAACGACTTCTCTGGACCCGGAATGCGTGGCGGCCGGCCGGAGGCCTAGACCTCCCGCTTGACGGTGATCGGGATCGCGCCACTGTTGAACTCGATCCATGCGATCTCGATCGGATCCACGATCCCGCTCGGCACGTCGATGAGGATCGGCGATCCCATGCTGATCTGGAGCGCCCGCGCTCCGATAATGCGAGCCTTCTCAAATCGCGTGTAACGCATCGGTGTCCCTCGCACCGGGCCGCGGGCGAAGGGGTCGACTATCGATCGGGCGGGACGGCCGTAGGGGGCCCGAATCGGGTACCCGTACTTCAACCTTGCTTAGCATTCCCTTAGAGGGCGGTTGAAATTCTCCGTCCGCGCAGCAATGGATCGCGATTGACGGAGTTCGAGCGAACGAGGACCGCGGTAGGGCTCCGAATTCATTCGTTCTTCCCTTAGATAATCGAGCCTGAGAATCCCGGGACATCCCTTAAGAGCCCCCAACTCCAGGACAAATAGACTTCGCCTCCGCGGGCACGCTTGATTACGAGGTACGCCGATATGGACCAGCAGACTTTCCGACAGGCCATTCTCCTCCTCTCCGGCGAGCACAGCGTCTCGATTCTCCGGGCCCTGCGCGACGGGAACTGGCACCTCTCGAGCGAGGTCGCGCGGTCCCTTGACGTTCACATCACGACCGCGTCGAAGTTCCTTCAGCGCTTCGCGGAGCTCGGCCTCGTCGATCGTCGGCCCCACGACGCCCGTACGTTCGAGTATCGACTGCGGTCCCCCCAGCTGCGGTTCGAGGTGAATCTCGAGGACGAGGCCGGACCCCTTCGCGAAGTGATCGACTTCTACGTCGCGTACTTCCACTCGCTCTTCGAGCGGATTCGGTACGTCGGCACGCCCGCGATCGAGATCGAGATGGAACATCGGCTCACGACGAACCATCAGGAGCTCCGAAAGGCCGTCTTCGATCAGATGGTGGACGGGACCGAGGCGGGCCTGGACCGACTCCGGGAACTCGTCGCGGCGGTCCATCGGGATCTCTGGAACGTCTGCGCCCAGGGACTCGGGGCGACCTCGGCGAAGGAGGTCTTCCAGGCCGCGCTCCGAGACGCGATCGCCGCCCATCCGGACCTCGCATTCCGTTGCGGCCTGACTCGTCCGTTGGAGGGATGATTCCATTCCGCGGCTCCCGACCGGCGTCCCGGGATTCGACGCGATGGTCCAAGGCGGCCTGCCCGTCGGCTCAAGCGTCGTCCTGCAGGGACCCCCGGGTCAAGAGAAACTCCGCTTCGCGCTCACCTTCCTGGCGGAAGGCCTCAAGTCCGGAGGAAGCGGGTTGGTCGTCACCGCCTCGCAATCGCCGGACGCCGTCATCGCGGAGCTGCGGGAACTCGGTGTGAATCTCGAGTCGGTCACGAACGAGAGTCGGCTCCGGGTCATCGATTGGTACTCGTGGAGCGAAGAGACCGTACAGGACATCGAGGACCGCGGGATCGTCATCCGTTCTTCGATCGACCTGACCAACCTTGGCGTGGCGCTGAGCCGCGCCATCGCCGGCCTGACCGGAGGCGGATTGCGGCGGGCCGTGATTGAACTTCTGTCGCCCGCGACCAGCTCCTATGAAGTGACTCAGGTCTACGCGTTCGCGCAGAGCGCGAAGAGGAAGTTCGACCGCCACCAATTCACGAGCCTCGTTTTGATCGAGAAAGAGATGCACTCGGGGGCGCAGCTCACCACCCTTCACCAGCCCTTCGACGGCGTCATCGAGATTGAACGGACCCGGAGCGGCGATCGGATCGTGCGGAAGATCGGCGTCCTTCATCTCAAGGACACGTCGCCGGATCCAACCTTCCGACTCCTCGAGATCTCCGACGGGGGCATGCGGGTTGTGCTGGACACCCCGAAGCCGGCCACCCCAGGAGCCACGACCCGCGGGAGCGTCCTGGAATCCCAAGACGAACGGGCCCAACGACTCCGTCTCATCCTGCAAATCGCGACCGAGCGGCTCAAGCTTAACCCGGGGGACGCGGACGCCCTCTTCGCCATGGCGGCCGCCCAGGCGACGCTCGACGATGCGAAGGGCGGCCTGGAGACCCTCGATCGGCTCGCGGCCCTTGACTCGGCGTATCCGGGTCTTTGGGTGCTCAAGACGAAACTGCATGCGAAGCTCGGCCAAGCGGATCTCGCTCGACAGAGCCGGATGCGTGCCCAGCAGAGCGAGCCCGAGGCGGCGAAGACGATTGATGCGACGGTGCCGTGCCCGATGTGCGAGGAGCCCGTCGCTCTGGATGCGACGAGCTGTGCGAACTGCGGGGTGAAGTTCACACCGACCCGAAGCATGGAGGAGGAACTCGACGACCTCGGCCACGCCGCGATCCAAGAGATGGTCCAAGAGGAGCTCGGCCCCGTGAAGGAGCCGGAGAAAGCCCTCGACAAACCGGACATTCGAGCTCCAAAACCCGAGATGGAGCGGGACGTGCCTCCGGCGAAGAGGCCGATCGAGAAGACGCCGTCGAAGAGAGGATTGACCAACGGCCTGGCCCTCGGACGCCGCGGGGCGTCAAAGGCCGGGAGGACGAATGGGCTGAGGGGCCGCACGAACGGTCTCCGCGGTCGCACGAACGGTCTCACAAACGGACTCGGCCGGACGAACGGCCTGACCAATGGCCTGGGCCGCACGAACGGATTGACGAACGGGCTTGGTCGCACGAACGGCCTCACCAACGGCCTGGGCCGGACGAACGGGCTCACCAACGGCCTCGGGCGCACGAACGGCTTGACGAACGGACTGGGCGGGTTCCGCTCGAGCGGATTCCGGCCAGCGGGCGTGCGTCGGATGATGCAAAACGCAGGGTGGAAGCTCTACCTCATCCCGCTCGTCTCCGCGGCGCTGCTTCTCGCGCCCTTGTTCTTTGTCCCAGATTACCGCGGTCCCGCGTATCCAATTCGGATTGACGGTCAGTTCGGCGACTGGGCATCCCAGCCCACGGAGGCGATGGGGCCCGGGGCCACCCTCAACCCGAACATTGATGTCGTGCGCTTCGGGATGGTCAACAACCTCGGCCCGTACGCGTTCTACGTCCAGGTCGCAGGCTCGGCCCTCGCGGGAGGCGGGCCGTCTCCGGGGACCATGGACACCGTCCGGATCTTCGTGGACATCGACGCCTCCTCGGCCACCGGGTACCGCATCGACGGCCTCGGCGCGGACCGATTGATCGGGATTTCGGGCCACGGGGGAACCGTCCTCTCGAGCACGCTCTGGGAATTCGACTCGAATCGGAACCAACGAGATTGGAACGGATGGATCAAGGGGACCGCGACGCAGGCAGCCGCGAGCGGATCGCAAATCGAAGCCGAGGCAGAATGGCTCTCGTCGTCCGCGACGACCGTCCCCGTCATCGCGACGGTGCACACGGAATCATGGGATGGTCAGACGGATTCCGGAGACTTCCCCGTGAGCCCGACGGCCGGCACGCTG
>VBLV01000035.1 GCA_005879045.1 Methanobacteriota archaeon
TCGTCTACTGGTTCGGCCACGTCGACGACCAGAAGTACGATCTGCCGGAGGGCGTCGACATCGTCAGCCCGACGTTCTTCGAGGCGCCGCCCCTCCCGTTCCCGTACGTGCCCGTGGGGGAAGGGCGACTCGAGGAACCCACGATGGAGTCAGACGGCTTCGGCCTTCGAGAATGACGGCGCCGGAAACGTTTAAGTCCTCCCTCCCCTTGGTCACGAGAGTGGCCGAACAAGAGGAGGTTGTCCGCGTCCGAATGCCCCGGGGGAAAGACGGGGAGATCCTCGGGATTGCGGACCAGCTTCTGGGCGCCTCGCGGATTCGCGTGATGTGCCAGGACGGGAAGAGCCGCCTCGGTCGCATCCCAGGGAAGCTGAAGAAGCGGATGTGGATTCGCGAAGGCGACCTCCTCGTCGTGAAGGTCTGGCAGTTCCAAGACGAGAAGTGCGACATCAAACACCGGTACACGAAGACCGAGTCGACCTACATGAGCCGCCGCGGCCTGATCCCGAAATCGATTAACATCTTCTAATCCGGCAGCAAGGTCGAGGCCCGTCCAGAAGGGACTAATAGTCATTCCCGGTTCAAATTGGCCATGGAGGGGCGTCCCGCGACCAACGGGGGCAATAATCTCTCCACGGGCTCGGTCCGTGTCGAGAAGGCCCATGAAATCGTCGAACGGCTCGCGGTTCGTCGGAGGTTCTATCGCGGAGGCTTTTTCATTTTTGCGGTCATCGTCGTGTCCGCCGCATCGGCCGTGATTGGCATCACCCCCAGCGCTTGGGTCTACATGCTCGCGTGGGTCGGTTCGAGCCTTCTCGGCACCGCGGCGATCCTTTGGTGGTTGTACCTCGCGAGAGGGACGAGTCTGTATGCGGATGCGGGCCGGGAACTGCTTGGCGGAAAATGAGTGCGGCTCCCGCAAAGCTCTTAGATGACCGGACCGTTCGTTCTGAGAAATGTTTGACGATCGTCGGATGCGGCAGTTAGAGATCCAAGTCGACGCGCTCCGGACGAATGAGAAAGATTCCGAGAGCCGCAAGACCTACGACGAGGTCTTCGACCACGCAGCCCTCTTGACGATCGCCGACCTCATCACGGATGGGGTCATCTCGACGCTGGACTATCCCGTGAGCACGGGGAAGGAAGCGAACGTGTTCCACGCCACCGGCCCCGACGGCCGCGCGAAGGCCGTGAAGATCTACCGCATCGCGAACGCGACCTTCCGCAACATCTCCGTGTATATCGACGGGGACCCGCGCTTCAAGAAGGTGAAGCGCGCGATCCGTCCCACCCTCTGGGCGTGGGCGCAGAAGGAGTACAAGAACCTCGTCCGGATGGAAGACGCCGGCGTTCGCGTGCCGACTCCGGAGCGGGTCCACAACAACGTCCTCGTGATGGAGTACATTGGCGACGAGACTCAGCCCGCGCCCGCCCTTCGCGAGGTCCGGTTGGAGGACCCCACCGCGGTCTACGCGGACGTCGTGGCGAACTTGCAGGCGATCCGGAAAGCCGAACTCGTCCATGCGGACATGAGCGAGTACAACCTGCTCTGGTGGGACGGGCGGGTCGTCGTCATCGACGTCGGACAAGCCGTGACCCTCGACCATCCCCGGGCGTCGGAATGGTTCAAGCGCGACGTCGGGAACATCGCGCGGTTCTTCCGGCGGCTCCGGGTGAATGTGACGGCGGCCGGCCTCGAGCGGGCGATCCTCGGAGGCTGAGATGCTCTACGCTCGGATCTCGGCGGAGCGGATCGGCGTCCTGATCGGTCCGGAAGGCACGACGAAGGAACGCCTGCAGAAGGCGACCGGAACGCGGATCTCTGTGGACTCGACGACGGGCGACGTCACGATTGACGAGGCGCAGGCGCAGGATCCGGTCCTCGCGCTCAAAGCGAAGGACGTCGTCCAAGCGATGGCCCGCGGATTCTCTGAGGATCGCGCCTTCCGCCTCCTCGACGAGGACGCATACTTCGAGGTCCTCGACATTAAGGACTTCGCGCACTCGAAGAACCGCGTCGCGCAGATTCGGGCGCGCCTCATCGGCACCCGGGGGAAGACGCGCCGGCTGATCGAGGAGCTCACCGGCGTCGAGGTCAGCGTGTGGGGTCATACGGTCGCCCTGATCGGCGGGACGTTCGAGATGGCCATCGCCCGCGAGGCCGTGTTCATGCTGCTCCGCGGGAGCGAGCACAAGACGGTGTACCGATTCCTCGAGCGAAAGCGGGCCGACATCAAAGTGTACCAGATGGGGTTCTGAACGTCCAGCGGCCCACCGCATCGGCTGCAATCGATGCGGCTCCGAAGATTGTTATATCAGCTCCGGACTACCACGATGGGGATCCGGTCTGGCGAAGCATGTTTACCCGTTCGAGGAGGGGACCGCCTCCATGCGGGACCTCCTCGGCGGCAAGGGCGCCGGCCTCGCGGAAATGACCCGACTCGGCCTCCCCGTCCCGCCCGGTTTCACGATCACGACGAAAGCCTGCAACGTATTCACTCGGACGGGCCGCTTCCCGCCGGGGATGTGGAAGCAGGTCGAGGAGGCCCTGTCCGCCGTCGAGGCGAAGGGCGGCCGAAAGTTCGGGGATCCCGAGCACCCGCTACTCGTCTCCGTCCGTTCTGGGGCCAAGCTCTCGATGCCCGGGATGATGGACACGGTCCTGAACCTCGGCCTCAACGACACGACCGTCGAGGCCCTCGCACGGACCGCAAATGAACGGTTCGCATGGGACGCGTACCGACGACTCATCGCGATGTTCGGCCGGATCGTCAAGGACGTGGACGCCCGCCGCTTCGAGACCACCTTGGAGCGCCACAAGGAAAAGGCCGCCGCCAAGAAGGACACGGACCTCGGCGCCCCGGAGCTCAAGGCGATTGTCGCGGAATTCAAAGCCCTCTACCGGCAGGAGGTCGGCGAAGACTTTCCCCAGGACCCGATGCATCAGCTGCGAGAATCCGTCGGGGCGGTCTTTCGATCATGGAACGGCAAGCGGGCGGTGGACTATCGGACCTTCAACAAGATCCCGCACCACCTGGGCACCGCCGCGAACGTCCAGATGATGGTCTTCGGGAACATGGGATCCGATTCGGGCACCGGCGTCGCGTTCACCCGGAATCAAGTGACGGGTGCGAAAGAGTTGTACGGGGAGTATCTCCCGAACGCCCAGGGCGAGGATGTCGTGGCCGGCACTCGCACCCCGTTGAAAATCGCGGAGCTTCGGGAGGACGCCCCCGAGCTTTACTCGGACCTGGCGCAGGTCGCGGACCGCCTCGAGAAGCACTTCCGAGAGGCGCAGGACATCGAGTTCACCGTCGAGCAGGGCACCCTGTGGATGCTCCAGACCCGGGCCGCCAAGCCCCCGGCCCGGGCGACGGTGCGCATTGCCCTGGACATGGTCCGCGAGGGGCTCATCACGAAGGACGAGGCCCTCCTGCGAGTCGAGCCGGACCACGTGATCCATCTCCTCCTCCCGCAGTTCGACGACAAGGCGAAGTTGGAGGCGAAGCGATCCGGGCGGTTCCTTGCGAGAGGCCTCAACGCGTCTCCGGGCGCCGCGATGGGGACCGTCGTCTTCGATCCGGACGAGGCCGAGAAGCTGGGTCGGGACGAACGGAAGCCCGTGATCCTGGTCCGGGTCGAGACATCGCCCGACGATGTCCACGGGGTCTTGCATTCCAAAGGGGTCCTGACGGCCCGGGGCGGCGCGACGAGCCACGCGGCGGTGGTCACGCGTGGTCTCGGGATCCCCTGTGTCGCCGGCTGCGAGGACATTCAGGTCGACTACGACGCAGCCGAATTCCGTGTCGGCGACAAGGTGGTCCGGCGCGGCGACACCCTCTCCATCGACGGGGGCACGGGCGAGGTCTTCGCGGGTTCGATTCGGACGATCGAGCCGGACTTCGACCGCGAGGTCGACCTCCAGAATCTGTTGGCCTGGGCGGACGAGGTGCGGAGTCTCCAGGTGTGGGCCAACGCCGACTACCCCCGGGACGCCGTGCGTGCTCGCAAGTTTGGCGCCCAGGGAGTCGGGCTCGACCGGACGGAACACATGTTCATGGAGACGGATCGGCTCCCGATCGTCCATGAGATGATCCTCGCCGCGCCCGAGTACCGCAAGGTCAAACGGCAACGAGAGACGCTCGCCAAGCAGATGGAAGCGGCCACGAACGACCGTCGTCAAGATCTCGAAGGCCAGCTCGCCGAATTGGATTCGCGCCTCGAGGACCTCTCACGGCGGTACATCGGATCGTTGGAACACCTCGGTCGGATGCAGCGGGAGGATTTCGTGGGCATCTTGAGGGAGATGGCCGGGCTC
>VBLV01000036.1 GCA_005879045.1 Methanobacteriota archaeon
AGCCCGATTTCGACTACGCGCTCTACGCGAAAGGCCATGCGCTTGATTCGCTGGGCCGCCACGAGGAAGGCCTCGAGCTGATCAGCCAGAGCCTCGAGCTGAACCCGAACTATGATCACGCGTGGATGGCGAAGGCGGAAGCCCTCCATCATCTCGGCCGGCTCGAGGAGGCCCGCGATGCGCTGAACAACACGCTCATCCTGAACGGATCGTTCGACGAGGCATGGGTCTTCCGCGGCAAGATCCTCGAAGAGATGGGGAACGCCCTCGAGGCGGAACGATGCTACGAGGAGGCACTCCAGTGCTTCCACGCTTCTCTGGAGATCGAGCCGGACAACGCCGAGTTGCGCTATCATCAGGCGGTCCTCCTCGAGGACTTGGAGCGAATCGACGAGGCGATCGACGGATACGCGGCCTCGGCGTCGAAGGCGCACGGGGCCGACGCCCTGCTCCGGCTTTCCGCGCTCCTGCTTCGAGTTGACCGGCCCGGGGACGCCATCGTTCCGGCGGAGGAACTGCGCTCGCGCGATCCGTCGGATGCCCGCGGTTGGCTCGCGGCCGGCCGCGCGTTCCTCGCGGCGGGCCGGGCCATGGATGCAGAGGCGTCGCTTCGAAAGGCTGCGGACCTCGGGGCCGCCGAAGCGCCACCGGAACTTGCGCGCGCCTTGCGGGTCCTCGGCCGAGCGGACGACGCAATCGCGGCCCTCGACGGAATCGAGGCGCCTAGCGCGGAGACATTTCTCCTTCGCGCGGACATTCACGCCGGCCTCGGTCGCATCGAGGACGCGGTTGCGGATTGCGAGGCCGCGATCCGCGCGACCGCGATCGGCCGCGACCTCGCGTACCGGAGAAAGGGCGAATTGCTGCTGCGGGCGGGTCGGCCGAAGGAAGCGGTCGCGGCGTTCGACGCCGCCATCGGACTGAATCCGACGGACCCAGAGACGTGGTGTGATGCGGCGCGCGGCTGGCGCGCCTTGGGGCAGGAAGCCCGCGCACGAAAGATGGTCGACGAGGCGCTGCGGCTCGACCCGACATCGTCCCAGGCCCTCGATCTGCGGTCCGAGGGCGCGGCATCGAGCTGACATCTATCGATCCGAATCGATACATGTCGGGCCGCGCAAACGAGGAGTTATCTTCCCCGGCCGCGTGCCGGAATCAATGGCCCTGAAGATCCGTCGGCGCTCCAGGCTCCGCCGGAAGGAAGCAACGGACTTCCTCGGTCGGCTCGCGGACGAGTTCGGCATGGCGGTCCCCTTGGACGACGTGCCTCTCGACGAGGCGGAAGCCGGACCGCACCGCCTCTTGCTGCGGGGGAACGATGCGATCGCGATTTTCCTCGAGGGCGGCATCGCGCCGACGATTCGCGGCCTGCTCGTGTTCCCCGCAAAGAAACGCTCCGTCACGGTCGACATGGGGGCGGTGCGGTTCATCTACAACGGCGCGGACGTGATGGCGCCGGGCATCGTGGATGCCGACCCCGGGATCCGTGCGGGCGACATCGTCTGGGTCCGGGACGAGAAGAACGGCCGGCCGCTTGCGATCGGACGGGCGATCATGGACGGACCCACGATGGCCCGCGAGGAGAAAGGCAAGGCGATCCAGACGATCCACCACGTGGGCGACGAGATCTGGCGGCTCGGCGAGGAGGAGCCTTGACGTGCCGAGGCTTCGTGCCGTCCTCTTCGACATCGACGGGACGCTCCTCGACACGCGCGACGCCTGGGTTGCGGCGTTCGATGCGGGTCTCGCCGCAGTCCGGAAGGCGTCGATTTCAGGCTCGGAGGCGGCGCAGTGGATTGGCACGCCGATCGAAGTCATCTATGCGGAGCGTTGCGGTCTCGCGGGCGACGACCTCACGATGGCGGTCCGCGAATTTCAGCGGGTCGAGGCCGCGTCCGTGCAGGAAGGCATGCGCGCCTACCCCGGCATCCGGGAGGCCCTCGCCTCCCTCGCGGCCTGGAAACTCGCGGCCGTGACAAACAAACGCCGCGACACATCCGTCGAGGCCCTCCAGGTCACCGGTCTCCTCCCGTTCTTCGCCCTCGTCCTCGGGGGCGATTCTGTGCCGCGGAAGAAGCCCGCGCCGGACCCGATTCTCCGGGCAGCGTCCGCGCTCGGCGTGCAGGCGTCGGAGTGCGCCGTCGTCGGCGACACGGAGAACGATGTGCGTGCGGGCAAGGCGGCGGGCGCTCGGACGATCGGCGTCACGTGGGGCTACGGGACCCGCGCGCGGCTCGAGGCCGCTGGGGTCGATTACCTGATCGAGACGCCCGAGGCGCTCCCGCCGCTCCTTCGGGCCCTCACGCCCAGTACGGCTGCTTGAGGTACTTGTACACGGACATGACGGCGGTCACGGCCTCGCCGCAACCCGTCACGATGCGCTTGTCCTTGCCCGGATACGACACCATGTCGCCGCAGGCGTAAATCCCGCGGACGGAGGTGGACATGTCCGCCTTGACGCGGATCAACCGGTCGCCTTCGAGCTCGACACCCCAGCGGGGCAGGGGCGTAATCTTCGGCTCGAAGCCGATGTTCACGATCACCGCGTCCACGTCGAGCACGGTCTTCTTCAACGTTCGATTGTCGTAGACGACCGCGCGTTCCACCTTCCCGTCCCCCTCGAGGCTCGTGACCTCGGCGTTGAAGAGGACCTCGATCGGACTTTCCATCACCGCTTCGACGTTCTTCTCCATCGCCCGGAATTCTTCGCGGCGATGGACGAGGATGACTTTCTTCGCCGCCGCGACGATCTCGAGCGCGATTTCGAGGGCGCTGTCTCCGCCGCCGACAACGACCACGCGTTTGCCTTTGAACTCCCGACGGTCCCGCACGCGGTACTCTACGCCGTTCGACTCGAACTCCGCTTCCCCGGGCACCCCGAGGCGCTTCGGCTCGAGCAACCCCATCCCCATCGCGAGGATGATCGACCGCGCCTCGTACGCGTTGCCCTCGCGGGTCGTGAGCTTGAAGCCCGACGCCTGTCGCTGGACGTCGACGACCTCCTCCGCGCGAATCTCCGCGCCGCTCTCCCGCGAATGGAGGACGAACAGCTCCGCGAGTTCGCCGCCTTCGATGGCGATATAGCTCGGATAGTCGTACACGGACTTCGTCGGGTACAGCCACTCCAGCTGGCCGCCCGTTGCCTGCGCCTCGAGGATCAGGGTGGAAAGCTTCCGGGTCCGGGCATAGACGCCGGCCGTCAGACCGGCGGGGCCACCCCCGACGACGATGACGTCGTAGACCATGGGCGCCCAGCGACAAAGGCCCTTCCTTCTTAAACGTTGTCCCCGCAAGGGTGACCGTGGCACGAAAGCTCACGGCTATCTTATGATGATGTGAATAATTATTGCATGTTTCGGCAACCCGTTCGCAACGTCCGCGATACCTTTAAATTCGTGGTGTCGGCTATGGGCGGCGCAGAAGGGATGTGGCATGGCCTTCATCAAAAAGCCATTCCGACGATTGTCCGAGGGCGCTGAGGCGGATACGTACATCGACCTCGGGGAGCTGAACTTCGAGGGCGAAGGCGGGGCGCTGGGTGAGCCCGTCGAACACTTGGTCAAGGTCGCGGAGGTCTACCGCTACGAGGACATCGCCGACCTGACGACCCACGTGTACAACGGGAACATCTTGCTGATCGACTACACGAGCCTCGCGAGCGACGATCTCGCTCTCAAGCGGATCACGGCGGAACTGAAGAGCGCGGTCCGAGACTGCGGCGGAGACGTGGCCGTCGTAGGGAAGAACGTCCTCATGGCGACCCCGGCCGGAATCAAGATCGACCGGGCGAAAATCAAGGGCGCCTTCTGATCACGTCCGCCGGCGCCAGCGGGACGACTTCGGGGCTTCGTACGGTCTCGCCGCGAACCCTTTGTCGTACGTCAGGACGAAGTAGTCGCGAGAATGGTTCGTGTGGCGCATCTTCGCGCATCGGAATAGGAGTTGGACCCGGCCCTCTCCCGCGCCGCTGAAGCGGAGTTCGAAGACGCCGTCCGCAAGGAACGACGCGTCGTTGGCGACGCCGCCCCGCGAGGGATCGACGTTTGCGATGACGTACGTGGTCACGCCCATCGAACGCAAGAAATGGAAGAAGTGGAACAGCTCGTTCCGCACGTCTTGCAAGTGGGCCATCGAAACGAGCACGTCCATCGTGTCGATGACGACGAGGTCGATCTTCTCCCGCTGATTTCGCCGGACGAGGAAGTCTTTCAAGACGCGGAGCCAGTCCCGGATCTCCTCGGCGCCTTCGTGCTCCACGCGGAGGCGCGCGATGTCGACGAGGAAGTCTTCCTCGGTCCCGAGTCCGTGATGGCGCATCGTCCGGAGGATCGACTCGCGGCTCTCCTCGACGGTCACGTAGACCCCGCGGCGACCCGCGGCGCGGTTCTTGATCAGGATGTACAGGGCGAGCGACGTCTTCATCGAGCCGCCCGGGCCGGTGATCGCGATCACGCTGCCTTTCGGGACCCCGCCCTCCAGGGACGCATCGAGCCGGCCGACGTACGTCGGGAGGCGTTCGTCCCCCGGCGCCGGTCGTGCGGACTCGACGGCCAATGCGGCCACCTGCTCCCTCAGCCGTCGGACTTCGTCCCGCAACTCCCGCAATTCGGCCTCGAGGTCTTCGGCCGGCTTCGAAGGCTCCCCGGGCTTGGCGGCCCGCACCCACTCCACGTCCACACCGTTCGCCATCCCATACATGCATGCGAACCGCGCGCGTTAACCTTTTGCTGAGGTCGCCCGCGCATCGATTGGGTTATCAGGGGTGAGAGGACACTTCACCTTCGTCCGGAATGGTGAGAATCAACGGAGGGACGGCGGCGCAGAACTCTTATATAGCATAGACCCCCCATAGGAGCCGC
>VBLV01000037.1 GCA_005879045.1 Methanobacteriota archaeon
TGTCACCTGAATGTTCGAGATGGTGACCGACACGGAGCCCGATGCCGTTCCGCCGTTCGCGTCGGTGACGACGACGCTCGCCTGATACGATCCGGGTTGCGCGAACGCGTGTGCGACTTGGATGCCGGAGCCCGTGGCTCCGTCTCCGAGGGACCAGGCGTAATCCGTGAAGCCACCCGGGCCGCCGGTGGCCTGCGCGGAGAACGTGAGGGATGTGCCCGGCGCTGCGGCCGAGGGATTCGCGTGCGCGGCGACCGACGGAGACGGGCTCACGTCGACCGACTTCGACGCCGCGGCGGAGGCGGAGGCAGAATCGGTTGCCGTGCACGTCACGGTCATCGCTCCCGCCAATTGGTACACGTGGTTCACGGCCGGTCCGCTCCCGGTATTTCCATCGCCAAAGGTCCAACCGTACGAATACGGCGCGGCTCCGCCCGTGGCTGAACACGTGAACGACACCGACTGGCCCACGTCGGCGGCCTGCCGCGGCGCGCTGACGCTCGCCCCGAGCGGGGCCGGGGGTGCCGTCACGCTCACGGTCTGTGTCTGGGTGACCTTGGTCCCGCCCAGGGAGTCGGTCGCAGTGACGGCGGGCGAATAGCTGCCTCCGGCCGAGTACGAGTGCGAGGCGGGAGAGCCGGTCCCCGTGGTCCCGTCCCCGAACGCCCACGAAAACGAATAGGGAGAGCCGCTGCCTCCGCTGGCCGATGCCGTGAACGTGAAGACCGTCGTCGCGTCGCCGCTCGTCGGTGACACGCCCGCGGTGACGCCGATGTTGGAGATCGTCACCGATGTGGAGGAGGAAGCCGTTCCCCCATTTCCATCCGTAGCGGTGACCGTCGCCTGATACGAGCCGGCCGCCGTATACGCGTGCGTGGCGGGCGCACCGGAGCCGGACGAGCCGTCGTCGAACGTCCACTCATACGAGAACGACCCATCGCCACCCGAGGGAGATGCGCTGAACGTGAGGACAGTGCCCGGAGCCGCGAGATCGTGATCGACCGAGGCGGCCACGGAAGGCAGCGGACTGATGACGACGCTCTTCGACGCCGACGCGATTCCCAAGAGGAGGTCGGTCACTGTGCACGTCGCTTCGTAGGTTCCCGGCGAGCTGAACGAGTGGGTGACCGTGGGACCCGTTCCGATGCCCCCGTCGCTGAGGGTCCACGCATACACGTACGGCGGCGTGCCGCCGGATGCGCTGCACGCGAACGTGATACTCTGGCCGACATCGGCGCCGGAACGGTCCGCGCTGACATGGGCGCTCAGTGCGTCGGCGGGTGCGACCCCTGAGTTCGCTGAAGCCGCTTGGACGACCGGGGGTCCGGGTGCGAGAGCTGGCCCGCCCCCGAGTCCGGGCCACGCCGGGACGAGAGCGAGGACGAATAGCACCAGCAGTGCTACGACGCTCCCGGCCCGCGCAAGGGCTGCCATCGGCACGATCCCTGACCCGTTGAACCTCCCCGGGAGGTATTAGTACGCAACCCACCCGTTGAAATCGATTGTGTTCATTCGTAATCATGACGGCCTAGTCCCCGCGTCCATTTCAACGGCGTCTGCGACCGCCACGGGACATGACAGAAACCTAATGGCCGCGGCCTCGCATGCCGAGCCATGGCCGCCCCGCTCGGCAAGCTCCTCTACCTCTACGTCGGCACCTCGGACTTCGATCGCGACCTGAAGTACTACACGAACGTCCTCGGTGCGAAGGTGTTGTGGAATCATCACGCGTTCGGCGCCAACGTCGCAGCGCTTCGGTTGTGCGAAGGGCCGCAGTATCTGCTGGCCGACCACCGGCCGGCGCCGACCTGCTTGCCGCTCTTTGAAGTGAAAGATCTGAAGGCGAAAGCCAAGGAGCTCCGATCCCGAGGATGGAAATCCGAAGGGCGTTCGTTCGAGGTCCCTCCCGGCCCGTGCCTGCTCTTCAAGGACCCGAGCGGGAACCAGCTCGCCCTCTTGGAGAATGTGCGCCCGAATGTGATGGGCGAAGGCTTTGAGGACTAGGACGACTCTCATGCTGTCCGGCCCTAGGTGAGTGGATGCGGATGTTCGAGCACCCGAACGCGGCTCTCGTCGAGCGTCTCTACGCGGCGTTCGATGCGAAGGATGCCGCGTCGCTGGGCAAGCTGATCGCCGAGGACGCGGTGTGGCACGTGCCCGGAACCAGCCCGATCTCGGGAGACCATCGGGGCCAGGCGGCGATCTTCGCGTACTTTCAGAAACTCGCGGAGCTCACCGACGGGACGTTCCACGCGGAGCTCATCGACGTCCTCGCGAGCGACATGCATGCGGCTGCCTTGGCCGCCGCGAAAGGGACCCGGGGGGATCGGGTCTTCGAGCAAACCTACCTGCTCTTCCTGCGGATCGAAAACGACCGGATCGTCGAAGCACGGTTGTTCAATGAGGACGAGGAAGCGTTCCAGGCGTTCTGGTCCTAGGGACCCATGAGGGTGGCATGGAGTCGGTCCGCCCGGCAGGCCCCGCTGGCATTGAGTCCCGCCCGGATTGAGACGCTGCCGGACGGCGTGTTCGCGATTGCGATGACCCTCCTCGTGCTCGACCTAGCGGTGCCCGAGGTCGCTCCCTACATTCTCTCAGGAAGGTTAGATCGACCCGTCTTTCGTCGTCGGCCCTGACCTGTGACCGGCCCCGTCGGAACCCGCTCAACAAACCCCGCGGACGTCTTGTCGGTCTCCATGATTGCAGACTTGCAGAACGCGTACATCAACGCGGTGGAACGGGTGGGGGCGAGCACGGTCAACGTGAGCACGGCGGGAGCGGCGTACGGGCCTCCGTTCGGGAGGCCATGGCCGCGGCGCGGCTTCGGCTCCGGAGTCCTCCTCGACGCCGAGGGCCACGTCCTCACGACGCATCACGTGATCGACGGAGCGAGCAAGGTCATCGTGACCTTCGCGGACGGCCGCGTCCTCAGCGGCGCCGTCGTCGGCGGAGACGATGAGACCGATATCGCGATCATCAAGGTCGACGGGAAAGACTTCCAGGCGGCCGAGTTCGCGGACTCCGACCAGCTCAAGGTCGGCCAGCCGGTGCTGGCAATCGGGAATCCGCTCGGCCTACCGGGCGGCCCGACGGTCACCTCCGGCGTGATCAGTTCGTTGCGACGCAACCTGTCCTTGGGTCCGGGTGACGGCCTTCCCGTGATCCAGACGGACGCCGCCGTGAATCCGGGGAACAGCGGGGGTCCTCTCGTCGATTTGCAAGGACGGGTCGTGGCGATCAACACGGCGACGATTCCGTTCGCTGAGGGCATCGGGTTCGCGATTCCGAGCAACGCGGCGCTCGGCGTCGCGCGCCAAATCCTCGAGCACGGACACGTCCAGAGGCCCTGGCTCGGCGTCGCGGGCTACGATGTCGACCGCCGGGTCGCGGCGTACTACGGCATCACGAGCCGCCAAGGCGTGTTCCTCGCGGAGGTCTCGTCCGGATCTCCGGCGGAGGCCGCGGGTCTCCAGGTCGGCGATGTCCTCACGTCGCTCGGGGGCCGCGCCCTCGGCGGAGTCGCGGACCTCGTGGACGGATTGCGAGAGCGGGCGATCGGTGACACGATCGACATCCAGGCGGAGCGTCGGGGCCAAGCTCTGCGCGTCAAAGCGAAGCTCGCTAGCCGGCCGTTCTGAGCGCAAACCTTCAAAACCGGTTCCACGATGGGCGGACCGATGCGCCCGCTCCACCCGGAGACTTGCCCGCGGTGCGGCAAGCCGACATGGAACTGGTACTACCTTTCCACCCGGATCTGGATCGAGTGCGAGCATTGCGGCTTCAAGGACAGCGTGAGCAACACGCCGGTCAGCGGCGCGAACACGGACAGCTCGACGCGGAAAGTGCCGTCCTCGAGGGCGTGAGTCGCGACCCGAGCGGCATCGAGCAATGATGAAATAGCGTCAAGGCCGTGCCCCCTGCGAACCGATGGCGAGCGCGTTCCAAATCATGGGGGCCGAGTGGCTCGTATTCGCCCTCGGAATCTGTCTGGTCGGCATTGTGGCCCTCGTCTTCGGCGCGCTGTGGATGTACCGCGACGCGCAAACCCGGCGCATGGACGCGACCGTCTGGGTCGTCCTTCTGGTCGTCGCGACCCTTCTCGCGGGAATCATCGGGTTCGTCATCGTCCTCGTGATCTATCTGGTCGTTCGCGAAAGCCACCCGATCGGGGGCGGGATGCCGATGGGCTATGGTCCGTACGGTCCGCCGCCCGCGCCGGTGATGCCGGCCGCATGTCCGGTGTGCGGACGCCCGATGACCTGGTACCCGCAGTACCAGCGTTGGTACTGTCCGTCGTGCGGCGCGTATCGTTGAGATTGTCTCAGAGTCGGCGGAACGCAGCCGCTAGCGTTCGCACGGTGTGCGGGCGCCAATAGAGGACGTCGAACAGGGCCGGATCGCCGTCCATCTTCAGGAATTGATTGCGGATGATCGCGGTTCCGTACCAGTAGCAGAACGCGTACGAGGCCCACGTGCGATTGCGCGCGTAGCGGACGTCGCGCACCGCCTGCTTCCAGTCCACGAGGCCGGAGTGCATCGCGTACCGGAGGAGCTCGCGCCGCGGCTCGTCCCGGTGGACCATGAAAGCGAGGTTCACCTCGGTCCCCCAGCGGAGCCGGTTCAGGGCCAGCGTCATGCGGTCTTCCGGGGTGCGGTCCCAGCGGAGGAACCACATCGCGTTCTCCCCAATGCCCTCCTCGACGGGCCCCATCGGGCACGCGGCGAGGGAGACCGCGGCCTCCCGCGGGAAATCGCCGTGGAGGTACTCCCACTCCCGCGTCGCCTGGTGCACGTGATGGCCCGGGTACGCCTCGTGGGCCGCCATGTCGCGGAGGGCGGGCCAGGTCCACCGCAAGTCGACGTTCAGCTTCACGGTGCTCTGATAATCCCGCGTGTACTCGCAGATGCCGGAGATCGACCGTCCGCGGGAGTTTGAATAGCCTTCGCGCATCGCGCCGGGCGAGTCCCAGATATCGGTCCATCGTCGGTAAGACGGCGTCCGGCGTGACCCGATGTTCCCGTTCCCAGGTCTCCACTGCCGATCGGAGTCCGTCCTGCCGTCCCACATGCAAGATCCGTCGGACCTCGCGGCGCAAGGAATCCAGCTCCGCTTCCGAGGCCGGCCGCGGTGGGAGATCGTAGAAGTCGCGCACCTGTCGCGGCAGCGGAGGGGCTGGACCGCGAACCTGGCAGATGAGTGCGC
>VBLV01000012.1:0-4782 GCA_005879045.1 Methanobacteriota archaeon
TTTCCTCTGGCTAAACCCGACGAGTTCCTGATCGTGGACTCGTATGCCGACATCCTCGACCACGCGGACGACTTAGTCGCCCGCCAGGCCGTGACGGTCCCGCACGGATCGTTCGTGGAATACATGGGCGCGGAGGTGTTCGCGAAGCTGCGCATTCCGACGTTCGGAAATCGCGAGGTCCTCCGGTGGGAATCGGACCGCGAGAAGCAACGGGAATGGTTGACCTCGGCGGGCGTCCCGATGCCGCTGAAGATCGAGCACCCGAAGGACATCGACCGCCCCGTATTCGTGAAGTACTACGGCGCCAAAGGAGGCCGGGGCTCGTTCATCGCGAAGAACTACGAGGACTTCAAAGAGTCGATCCAACCGGGAATGAAATTCACGATTCAAGAGTATGTCGTCGGGACGCGGTACTACATCCATTACTTCTACTCGCCGTTCGCGACGTCCGGTTACACGCTCTCGAAAGGAGCGCTCGAGATGCTCGGTGTGGACCGGCGAGACGAGGCGAACATCGATGAGATGTACAAGCTCGGGGCCCAGGAAGCGTTGCGAAAGATGGGACTCCTCCCGACGTTCGTCGTGACGGGAAACATGCCGGTCGTCTTGCGGGAATCGCTCCTGCCGAAGGCATTTGAGATGGGGGAGCGGGCGGTGGAGCGATCGATCGCGCTGTTCGGCGGGATGATCGGCCCGTTCTGTCTCGAGACGATCGTGTCGGACAAGCTCGAGTTCAAGGTCTTTGAGATCTCGACGCGGATTGTCGCCGGTACGAACCTGTTCATCGGCGGATCTCCATACGCCGACTTGCAGGAGCCGGGGATGTCAACGGGCCGCCGGATCGCAAGGGAGATTCGCGTCGCCCAAAAACAGGGTCTCCTCGCGGACATCCTCAGTTGAGGCACGCGTGGCCCTCCCGGCACGAAATCATCCGAGAAAAACGCGGGGAAACGCTTTTATGGCATCGCCCAACATGCGCGCCCAGCTATGGCCGACGACGTGACCGTCGCGGTGGTCTTGCTCCTTGTTGCGCTCGGCATCGCGACCTATCTCGAGACCCGGTACCTTCGCAGGAAGATGAAGAACCGTCGCGTTCGGACGGCCAAACGCGACGACGAGATGCAAGACAACGCGCACAACGCAATCATAACGACAAAGGCGATCATGTCGAGCCTCGATCGACAAGGGATCCGGAGCGTGGAGGCCGACGCTTGGATCCAAGAAGCGCAGACGGCGAACGCGAGACACAACTACCGCGTGGCGATGGATCTGACCTCAAAGGCGAAGGAGCGTCTGCTCGCACTCAAGGCGGCGCAGGCTTCGAAAGGAGATCTGGCGAAGCTCGATCGGCTCTCCGTCGGCGCATCGACGGATGAGATGACCACGAAAGAGATGCTGCAGAAGGAGATCCCGCCGAACATGATCCAATCGAAGTTCTCAATCGAGGTGGCGGGGGCCGCGGTGGAACAAGGTCGTGTCAATGGGCGCGACGTGTCCCAGGCGACGGAACTCTTGGAAACTGCAAAGACCCGGTTCGATGCGAAAGACTACGCCGCGGCTCTTTCGATCGCGCAACAGTCGAAACGCGCGGCCGCGGGAGAGCATGTCGACGTGTCGATCCCCGTGCCCGCACCGCCGGCAACGTCGACGTCCGGTGGCCACTCCTGCTCCTCGTGCGGTGCTTCGCTGGCGGCGGACGACATGTTCTGTCGCAAGTGCGGCAAACGCCTCGCAGCAGCTGCGTGCGGCTCATGCGGCGCGAGCCTTCTATCCGAAGATGCGTTCTGTCCGAAGTGCGGCACGCCTGTTCCTCGATGAGTTTGGTGCGTGTCGCGGATAAAACTTAACTACGAGGGCCCCCATCCCTCGCATTATGGTGATCGGAAGCGACATGGAACAAGCCCTCACCGCCCTCTACGGGGAGGACCAGGTCGCCGCCGTCATCACACTGAAGGTGGACACGAAGGAGGCGGACCGCATCGCCACAGAAATCGCGAAGTTCGAGGTGATCCAAGACGTCTTCCTCGTCACGGGGGACACGGACATCATCGCGAAGGCGCGATTCAAGAACTATAAAGGGCTGAAGGACTTCGTCCTCTCAAACCTCGCCCCGATTCCGGGAATCAAGGACACGAAGACCCTGATGGTCGTCACGACCTACAAGGAAGGCGGACAGTCGAGGGCGCAAAGTTGAGGGCGACGCACAACTCCGGGAGATGGTCAGATGGACACCGAAGCGAAGCTGAAGCAAATCATGGACGTCCTAGACCAGATCGCCGAAGACACCTCCGTCCCGAGGAACATCCGTCGCGGCGCCTCGGAAGCCAAGGCTCGACTCGCGAAGAAGAATGAGGCGCTCGACCTCCGTGTCACGAGCGCCATCATGATCATGGACGACCTCGCTAACGATCCGAACATTCCGCTGCACGGTCGGACGCTCATCTGGAACGTGATTTCCCAACTCGAGACCGTCAAGTAGGCTTAACTTCGGGCCCTGGATTATCGGCTGTGGCGGGTCTGCAGGCGCTCATTCTTCTGATCGTCATCCCGGCCATCGCGTGGGCGGTTGCGCTCTTGCCGTTGAACTTGGCGCGTGGCGAACTCCAGCGCGAGAGTCCGCCGGGACGATCCGAACAGCCCTCGGGGCCGCGAATCCTTTTGTTCATGGGGTGCTCGGGAGTGCCCGTTCTGTTCGGGCTTCTCTTGTATGCCTTGGCCCGGCCCGCTCTTGACGCAATCGATGGCCGCGCAAACGGAAACGTGGTCCGTCTGGAGCCTCTGTTGCTCTGGGCCTCGTTCGCCTTTTCGGTCGCCTCGTGTTCTGCCATTGCGGCGCAAACTTGGATTGTGCGGAGTCGACTTCGGTCCTTCCTCGGGTCCGGGTTCGGCCGAGTTCTTCCGCTCTCCGTCGTACCGGCCACCGGAGCGATCTTCGCCGTAATCTTAGTGTTCTTGGTTCTGACGTACGCGGACTCAGTCCTCGCCGGCGTTCCGGTTGCCTCGGATCCGGCCTTGTCCAGCGCGATTAGCAGCTTCCAAGCATTCGCTCTCGGCACCGTGGCGTTCCCCGTGGCCGCCGGCGTCTCGAACCGCGTCCGAGATCTGAACCAGCGGGGATTCACGCGAGCGATCTTGATCATGGAGCTCGGCGAGCTTCCGGTCCTCGTTGGCTTGGTCCAAGTCTTCCTTGCGCTCGGTTCCCTCTGACCGTACGAATTCAAAAATACTGCGGCAGGTCTGTCGCCGCCGAGCGGGGCTAGTCTAGTGGTAGGACAGAAGCTTCCCAAGGCCACGCGGCCGGCCGGGCGGGCCGGAACGAGCTTCTAACGCGGGTTCGATTCCCGCGCCCCGCACATCCCGCGTCCTAACTCACGGGCATCGCGCCCGACGGGACCATCGGTCTCGAAGAAATCGCCGCGGAGTTCTCCAGCTTCTGCACAATGCGTCCGACTGCGAAACCCATGCCCGAGCTCACGGTGCCCGCGATGAAAACCGTGAAGGAGAACAGGGCCACGAACAGGGCATCCACGGCGAATCCGCGGAGGACCAAGTAGACGACGTAGAACAGGACCGCCCACGTGCCACCCGTGATCGTCGCGGCGACGAGTCCGAATTTCCGAGTGCCGAGGACGAGGAACGCCAGATCGACCACCGGCGCCAGGAACAGGATTGGCGGAGGCAGGGCGAATGCGCCGACGACCATGAGCGATCGCAGGCCGGTGTAGATCGCCGCCGAAAGGGTCGCGACGCCGGCACGACGACCGGCGAGGACCGCGAGAACGAGGACGGCGGGGGCCGCGAGGGACACGCCGGTGGGATAGGCGATCGCATCTCTCAAAACCTGACCGTTGAAGGTGGTTGCGAAGTCCATCGGGCCCAGGAGGACCTGGAGGCTGAAGAGCAAGAGGCCTGCGCCAAGCGCGACGCTCACGAGGCCTAGGGCGGTCCTCGCCCCGTTCCATCGCCTCCGCTCCAAAACCACCGCGAGGAAGAACCCGAACGTGCTTACGATTCCGCCCGCGATCGCCATGACGTGGGGCGGACTCCAGAAGGTCTCCGAGACGAGGCCTTCGGCCGCGAGGCGGTGCCACGCTTCGTCCCACGGGAATGCGACGGCCTGGAACAGAGCGCCGGTTCCTATGAGCAAGAATTCGACCGGCACCAAGAGACCGACGATGCGGACCCGGGGGCCGGCCCACCGCGGCGCGATCGCTCCCGATACCGACCCCACGATTCCGGCGAGGGCGACGTAGGCGAAGCCGGCGTAGAGGACAAGGTGAGGCGGTGTGAAGAAGCTCTCGCGGCCCACGACGACGTGGCGCCAGATGTCCCAGTAGAGTCCGAACGCCTGCAGCAGCAGCCCCGTCAGCGCGAACCCGAAGATGGCCCATCGGGGGACGCGGGACAGCGGACGAAGGAGGCGCGGGACGTCCATCGGTCAGCACTCGCGGCCCGGCCACCATCGTCCGGCCGATATTTCAAGCTCCGCCGCTCACCCGGCTCCCGTCTCGGCTCCGATTCGATGGACCGCCATGAGCAGTTCGGCCTCGCGACGCAGCCGGGAGGCCGTATCCGGGGTCTCGAGGAGCTCCTGTCGGAGATCGACGGCCCCCGGCAGGGCCGCCGCGACCCGGAACGAAAGAGTTCGCGGATCGATCTCCTTCCAGGTTTCGTCGAGGATCGCCTGCCCGCCGGTTTCGAGGGTCTCGACGATCCCCGCGAAGAGCCGGGCGACGGCATCCGCGAGGATCTCCACCTCCTTGCCGAGAGGCTCCTCCAGCC